>NZ_JBIAXC010000026.1:0-131023 GCF_042896295.1 Kitasatospora sp. NPDC001309
GGGGTGCCCTGCTGCGGCCCCCGCCCCGGGCCCCCCCGCGCCCCGCGCCCCCCGGGGGCGGGCGGGGGGGGGGCGCCGCGGGGCCCCCCCCCACCGCCGCCGCACCGTCACTGCCGCAGCGTCGCCGCCGCTTCCGCGGCCCGTCCGCACCCCCGCCCGCACCGCACTGCCAACGAGGCCCCGATGACCCCACCCGAACCCTCGCCCCTCCCACCGCCGGACGGCTCCGCCGGCCTGAGCGCCGAAGGGGTGTCCAAGCGCTTCGGCGCCGTCCAGGCGCTGACGGACGTCACGCTCTCCTTCCCGCCCGGCCAGGTCACCGCGCTGATGGGCGAGAACGGTGCCGGAAAGTCCACCCTGCTGCGCATCCTCACCGGCGACCACCGCCTCACCGAGGGCCGTGTCCTGCTGGACGGCGAGCCCCTGGACCTGCACTCCCCGCAGGACGCCCGCCGGGCCGGGATCCGGATCATCCCGCAGGAACCCGAGATCATCCCGCACGTCCCGGTCGCCGAGAACGTCTACGCCGGCTCGCTGCCGCGCACCGCCCTGCGCCGGCTGGACCGCGCCGAGCTGCGCCGCCGGATCACCGCCGACCTGGCCCGCCTGGGCTTCGACAAGGTCCTCGACCCGGACCTGCTCGGCTCTGAACTCACCGCTGCACAGCGCCAGTTGGTCGAGATCATGCGGGCCCTGACCGGTGCGGTCGCACCGCGCGCGATCGCCTTCGACGAGCCCACCTCCTCGCTCTCCGAGCACGAGGTCGAGGCGCTGTTCGCGCTGATCGGACGGCTGCGCGACCAGGGCATCGCGGTCGTCTACGTCTCCCACCGGATGAAGGAGATCTTCCGGCTCGCCGACCGGATCGCCGTGCTGCGCGACGGCCGGGTCGCCGGGGTGGTCCGGGCCGCCGCCACCGACGAGGGCGAGCTCGTCCGGCTGATGGTCGGCCGCGACCTGTCCTCGCTGTTCGTCCGCCAGCAGGTCGCCACCGAGCGCGTCGTGCTGGACGTCGACGGGGTCACCACCGACGACGTCCGCGACGTCAGCCTCCGCGTCCGGGCCGGCGAGGTGGTCGCCCTGGCCGGGCTGATCGGTGCCGGACGCTCCGAACTCGCCCTCGCGCTGGCCGGGGACGCCCCGATCCGCTCCGGCACGGTGACCCTCAACGGCGAGGTGCTGCGGCTGCGCAGCCCGCGCGACGCCATCGCCGCCGGGATCGGACTGGCGCCCGAGGAGCGCAAGGCCCAGGCCCTGTTCCTGCAGCGCACGATCCGCGACAACACCTCGCTGGTCAGCCTGCGTCGGCTCAGCCGGTGGCGGTTCGTCAAGCACCGCCAGGAGAAGGCCCTCGCCCAGGAGTACGCCGACCGGCTGCGGGTCCGCGCCCCCTCCGTCGAGGCGGAGGTGCGCACCCTGTCCGGCGGCAACCAGCAGAAGGTCGTGCTGGCCCGCTGGCTCGCCCGCCGGCCCGAGCTGCTGATCCTGGACGAGCCCACCCGCGGCGTCGACATCGGGGCCAAGGCGGAGATCTACCAGATCATCGCCGACCTGGCCCGCGAGGGCACCGCCGTGCTGGTCATCTCCTCCGAACTGCCCGAAGTGCTCGGCCTCGCCGACCGGATCGTGGTGATGCAGAACGGCCGCACCACCGGCGAGCTCAGCCGCGAGGAGGCGACCGAGGAGGCCGTCCTCGCCCTCGCCATGGCCGACGACCTCGGTGCCGATGACTTCGGTGCCGCCGACGACCGTGCCGCGGCCGACCACCGTGCCGCGGCCGACGAGCGCGCCGCCACCACCCCCGCCCAGACCGGAGAGACCCGATGACCACCGCCACGCCCCCGACCGCCCCGGTGCCGGACACCGGCGCCCTGCCCGTGCGGTCCGGCGGCCCGCGCGCCCTGCTCGCCGCGATCGGCGGGCAGAACCTCAGCCTGATCGGCGCCCTGGTCGCCGTCGTCGCCCTGTTCGGCGGGCTCAACCCCAACTTCGTCGGCTGGGACAACATCCAGGTCATCGCCGAGGCCGCCACCATCTCCGGACTGCTGGCCGTCGTCCAGACCGTCGTGATCATCTGCGGCGGCCTCGACATCTCGGTCGGCTCCCAGGCCGGTCTGGCCTCCGTCACCAGCGCCATGGCGTTCACCTCCACCGGCGCCAACCCCTTCCTCGGCATCAGCGCCTCGCTGGCCATCGGCGCGGGCATCGGCCTGTTCAACGGCGTCGTCATCGTCTACGGCCGGGTCAACCCGACGATCGCCACCCTTGCCGGGCTGGCCGCCTACAAGGGCGTCGCCCAGCTCGTCTCGGACGGCCGCGCCCAGGGCTACGTGCTCAACGACCCGGTCTTCGTCTTCCTCAGCCGGGGCCGGATCGCCGGACTGCCCACCATGGTCTGGCTGCTGATCCTCACCGCCGTCGCCGTGCACGCCCTGCTGACGTACACCGACATCGGCCGCAACATCTACGCGATCGGCGGCAACGACACCGCCGCCCGGCTGGCCGGCATCAACCTCAACAAGTACCTGATCGCCGCCTACGCCCTCTCCGGTACGGTCGCCGCCCTGGCCGGCGTGCTGCTCACCGCCCGCACCGGCAGCGGCCAGCCCGTCTCCGGCAGTGAGGGGCTGGAACTCCAGTCGATCACCGCGGCCGCGCTCGGCGGCTGCGCCCTCAAGGGCGGCAAGGGCAGCATCGGCGGCACCCTGCTGGCGGTGGCGCTGCTCGGCGCGCTGCAGAACGGGCTCACCGTCCAGGGCATCAACGCCTTCTGGCAGAACGTCGCCCAGGGGGCGCTGCTGGTGGCCGCGGTGGTGATCCAGCAGCGTCGCAACCGGGAGCGTGCGGTCGGGCTGCCGGCCTGACGTACGTCCCACGCCCCTCCCCCTCGTACTCCCGTGGGACGGACCGGACGGATCGTCCCTCCGGTCCGTCCCACGGGACGGGGGCGGGAGCGCACCCGGCCCCCCACCCGGGTGCGCTCCCGCGCCGCCGCCTCGCCGCCCCCGCGTTGCCCGCTACCGGGCCCGGGGGCCGTCGGGGCCGGGGATAATGGATCACGCAGGCTCCGGCCGCGTCGCCGGTCGCCGACGGGGACGCCCCGGCCGTACGCGCTCGTTCGATCGAAAGGTCCTCCGTGGCTGACCAGACGTTGCTCGCCGCCCAGCGCCAGGCCCTGATCCTGGAGGCGATCCGCCGGACCGGCGCGATCCGGGTCGCCGAGCTGGTCGAGCAGTTCGGCGTGTCCGACATGACCATCCGCCGGGACCTCGACGCGCTGGTGCGCCAGGGCACCGTGGAGAAGGTCCACGGCGGCGCGGTGGCGACCGGGACGGCCAGCGCCTTCGAGCCCGGCTTCGACGCCAAGTCCGGTCTGGAGGAGGGCACCAAGGCCGCGCTGGCGGACGCCGCGGTGCGGTTGGTGGAACCGGGCAGCGTGGTGGCCCTGTCGGCCGGTACCACGACCTACGCGGTCGCCTCCCGGCTGCTGGACGTGCCGGACCTGACGGTGGTGACCAACTCGCTGCGGATCGCCGACCTGCTGTGGGCGGCGGGGAGCGAGGGCCGGGAGAACGTCCCGACCCTGCTGCTGACCGGCGGGTCGCCGACCCGGTCGGCCGCCCTGGTGGGGGCGCTGGCCGACCAGACCGTCCGGTCGCTGCACGTGGACCTGCTGATCCTGGGCGTGCACGGGGCGAGCGAGCAGGCCGGCCTCACCACGCCCAACCTGGCCGAGGCGCAGACCAACCGGGCCCTGATCGCCTCCGCCCGGCGCACCGTCGTGGTGGCCGACCACACCAAGTGGGGCGTCGTCGGTCTGAGCAGCTTCGCGACCCTGGCGGAGGTCGACTGCTTCATCACCGACGACGCCCTGCCCGCGGCGGCCCGCGGGGTGCTCGCCGAGGCGGTCGGCGAGCTCCTCGTCGTCCCGACCACGGGCTGAGCCCGGCTGATCCCGGGTCCTTCCGGCCCACCCGGGCCCTTCTGGCGGCCCCGGGTGGGCCGGGTGCTCAGCCCACCTTGCGGGCGCCCGCCGAGGGGACGGCGGTGAAGGCAACGGGGGCGGCGAAGCCCGCGGCGTGGAAGGCCGCCGTCACGGCGGTCGAGACCTCGGCCACCTGCTCGGCGCCGACCAGGGCGATGACGGACCCGCCGAAGCCGCCACCGGTCATCCGGGCGCCCAGCGCCCCGGCGGCGACGGCGGCCTCGACCGCGAGGTCCGTCTCGGCGCAGGAGACCCGGAAGTCGTCGCGCAGCGAGGCGTGCCCGGCCGTCAGGACCGGCCCGAGCGCCGCGAGGTCGCCGCGGACCAGGTGGTCGACGGCCTCCAGCACGCGCCCGTTCTCCGTCACCACGTGCCGTACCAGCGGCCGGAGTTCACCGGGCAGCCGGTCCAGGGCCGGGCCGAGGTCGGCGGCTTCGAGGTCGCGAAGCGCGGGCAAGCCGAGCAGCTCGGCGGCGCGCTCGCAGCCGGCCCGCAGGGCCGCGTAGGCGCCGTCGCCGAGGTCGTGCTTGACCCGGGTGTCGATCACCAGCAGCCGCAGGCCGGCCGCCGCGAGGTCGAACGGGACGTGCCGCTGCTCCAGCGTCCGGGCGTCCAGGAACAGCGCGGTGCCGTCCGTGCAGCAGGAGGAGGCCATCTGGTCCATCACACCGCAGGGCACGCCGACGAAGGCGTTCTCGGCCCGCTGGGCGAGGACCGCGAGCTCCGGGGCGCTCAGGCCGAGGCCGTACAGGTCGTTCAGGGCGGCGGCGGTCGCGCACTCCAGGGCGGCGGAGGAGGAGAGGCCGGCGCCGCTCGGCACGTCGCTGTCGACGTACAGGTCGGCCCCGCCGACGGCGTGCCCGGCCTCGGCGAGCGCCCAGAACACGCCGGCCGGGTAGCCGGCCCAGCTGGTGACCACGCCGGGTTCCAGACCGTCCAGGGCGAGTTCGGTGATCGTGCCGCCGCCCTGGGCGCTGAACAGCCGCAGCCGGCCGTCCTCGCGGCGGCGGGCGGTCACCCGGGTGGTGTGGGGGAGGGCGATGGGCAGGACGAAGCCGTGGTTGTAGTCGGTGTGCTCACCGATCAGGTTCACCCGGCCGGGTGCGGCCCAGACGCCGTCCGGGCGGACGCCGTGGACGGCCTCGAACTCGGTGGCCTCGTCGATCATCTGCAGCTCCATGCCTGGCGTGCGCGGTGGGCCCCGCGGTCGGTCTGCACCGGCATGCGGGAGTGAATTCCGACATAATCAAACATGACCGCCCCCACGGTCAATATCTGCGATGTCCGTGTTCATTCGGGTCGGGCCGGCGGCCGGAAGCTGCCGCCACCAGCATCGATGCTTGTTGACAAGCGATCGTCTCTGTTTGAATCTGTTGAAGCTCGAAAGTGCCGGGCCCGACGGCCCCACGCGTAAGGAGTACAGCGGTGCACAGAACCGCCACCAAGCTGGCCGACGGCCGCGAACTGGTCTACTTCGACCAGGGGCCGGGCGCGCTCCGCGAGGTCCCGGACGAGCGGCCGCTCGAACCGGCCGCGAGCCTGTCCGAGACCCGGCTCGACCCGGTGCTCGGCGAGTGGGTGACGGTGGCCGCGCACCGCCAGCAGCGCACCTACCTCCCGCCTGCCGGGGAGTGCCCGCTCTGCCCCTCGCGCGACGGACGGCTCAGCGAGATCCCGGCGCCGGACTACGAGGTCGCGGTGTTCGAGAACCGCTTCCCCTCGCTCGCCACCGGCTCCGCCGACCACGTCGCGGCCCGGGACGAACCCCTGCACACCCTCCGGCCGGGCGTCGGCCGCTGCGAGGTGGTCTGCTTCACCTCCGACCACGACGCCTCCTTCGCCGACCTCGACGAACCCCGGGCCCGCCTCGTCCTGGACGCCTGGACCGACCGGACGGCGGAGCTCTCCGCCCTGCCCGGCGTACGGCAGGTGTACTGCTTCGAGAACCGCGGCGAGGAGATCGGGGTCACCCTCGCCCACCCGCACGGGCAGATCTACGCCTTCCCGTTCGTTCCCTCCCGCACCGCCCGGATGACCGCCCGGGCCGAGGCGCACCGGGCCCGCACCGGCCGCAACCTCTTCGAGGACCTGCTGGCCGTCGAACGCAGCTCCCCCGAGCGGGTGGTGCTCCGGGGCGAGCACTGGACGGCCTTCGTCCCGTTCGCCGCCCGCTGGCCGTACGAGGTCCACCTCTACCCCCACCGCAGGGTCCCCGACCTGACCGCACTGAACGAGGCCGAGCGCGCCGAGTTCCCCGGCCTCTACCTCGACCTGCTGCGCCGCTTCGACGCGCTGTTCCCCGCCGGGCCGGGCGGGGCGCGCAACCGCACCCCGTACATCGCGGCCTGGCACCAGGCCCCGGGCGAGGGCGGTGCCGAACTCGCGCTCCACCTGGAGCTGTTCACCGTCCGGCGGGCGCCCGGCAAGCTCAAGTACCTGGCCGGGGTGGAGTCCGGGCTGGACGCCTTCGTCACCGACGTCAGCCCGGAGGGCGCCGCCGAGCGGCTGCGGGCCGCCGCACCCGCCTGATCCCGGTCCCGGACGGTTCCGGGCCTCGGAGGGTTCCGGGCCCCGGACGCGACGGCGACCTCCCGCCCCTGGTGGGGGTGGGAGGCCGCCGTACGGGTGTCGCGGGTCAGGTCAGGTCGGGTCGGCGCCGGGGCCGGTCAGCCGGCCGGCTTCGCGGTGACCAGGGCGGTGATCCCCGCGGCCAGCTCGGGGCCGAGCTCGCCCCAGCCGTCCTTGTAGCCGTACACGCCGCCGAGGGTGCGGGCCTCGTAGTCGCCGTTCATGATCTCGATGTCGTTCGCGGTGATGAGGCCCGGGTGGGCGACGCCGACGGCGGAGGAGACCTTGAGCAGTTCCTTGCGCAGGGTGCGCAGGTAGACGGCGGCGCGGGTGGACTTGGAGGCCGGGTCCAGGCCGCGGGCCAGCCAGGGGTTCTGGGTGGCGATGCCGGTGGGGCACTTGTCGGTGTGGCACTTCTGGGCCTGGATGCAGCCGATCGACAGCATGGCCTCGCGGGCCACGTTGATCATGTCGGCGCCGAGGGCGAAGGCCACCGCGGCGTTCTCGGGCAGGCCGAGCTTGCCGGAGCCGATGAAGGTGAGGTCGTCGGTCAGGCCCAGTTCGGCGAAGGTGCCGTAGACCCGGGAGAAGCCCATCCGGAACGGGAGGGAGACCGAGTCGGCGAACATCCGGGGCGCGGCGCCGGTGCCGCCCTCGCCGCCGTCGACGGTCACGAAGTCGACCCCGCGGTCGCCGCGCTCCATCAGCGCGGCGAGCTCCTGCCAGAAGCCCAGGTCGCCGACCGCGCTCTTGATGCCGACCGGCAGGCCGGTCTCGGCGGCGATCAGCTCGACGAAGTCCAGCATCGAGTCGACGTCGCCGAACGCGCTGTGCCGGGACGGCGAGGCGCAGTCCTGGCCGACCGGGATGCCGCGGATCGCGGCGATCTCCGGGGTGACCTTGGCGCCCGGCAGCATGCCGCCCAGCCCGGGCTTGGCGCCCTGGGAGAGCTTGATCTCTATCGCCTTGACCGGGGCGCCGGCGACGATGTCCTTGAGCTTGTCCAGGTTGAAGGTGCCGTCCTCGTTGCGGCAGCCGAAGTAGGCGGTGCCGAGCTGGAGGACGAGGTCGCCGCCCTGGCGGTGGTACGGGGAGAGCCCGCCCTCACCGGTGTTGTGCATGGTGCCGGCCTCCGCCGCGCCCTTGTTGAGGGCGGTGATGGCGGCGCCGGAGAGCGAGCCGAAGCTCATCGCCGAGATGTTCACCACGCTCGCCGGGCGGAAGGCCTTGGCGCGGCCGCGCGGCCCGCCGAGCACCTTGGCCGAGGGCAGCGGGGACTGCGGGTCGTGGAGGTCGGGCAGGGCGCCCGCGAAGGTGCGCTGCTTGACGTAGGCGTGGCCCTGGACGTGCTCGACGTCGACCTCGGTGCCGAAGCCGAAGTAGTTGTTCTGCTCCTTCGCGGAGGCGTAGATCCAGGTGCGCTGGTCGCGGCTGAACGGACGCTCCTCCTCGTTGGAGGTCACGATGTACTGCCGCAGCTCGGGGCCGATCGTCTCCAGCAGGTAGCGGGCGTGCCCGAGCACCGGGAAGTTCCGGAGCAGCGCGTGCTTCTTCTGGATGAGGTCGCGGGCAGCCAGAAGCGCCACCGCTGTCGCGGCGGCTGCGCCGATCTTCCGGGCTTGCATGGACGTTCCTCCTCGGTGCACGACCCCATCGCCGTCGGTGGAGTCGTCCTGTGGTGCAGGGCGTGGGGCGGTGGGCGCGCGGCCGGGAGGGCCGGGCGTCCGCCGGGGGATCCGATGTGATCGTAGGAGGCTTCCCCGGGCGCCCTGCGGGCAGGGGGCGGGTTCGCGGCGGCGCCCGGCCGGGAGCCCGGCCGCGAACCCGCGCGGGGCGGGGCCGAGCCCCCGGTCACGCGGTGACCTTGGCGACGAAGGCGGCCAGGTTGGCCACGGTGCGCCGGATCTTCTCCTCCGTGGTGAGCGACTCGTGGAGCTTGACCCCGACGTCCCGCTTGCCGCGCACGTAGAGCGAGCAGGCGAGGTCGGTGCACATGTACGCGCCGACCGAGTTGCCCTGCTTGCCGGCCTTCCCGGCGAGCGGGGCGACCAGCAGCGAGACGCCGCCGGAGTGGGTGGTGACGCAGAGCGAGCAGATGCTGCGCCGGGCCTGCCAGGAGGCGGCACCGGAGGAGCGCAGCGCGATCGCCACCGTCCGGCCGTCCAGTTCGGCCGCGAGGTAGGCGCGGTCGGGTGCCTGCGGGTCGCGCCAGCCGAGGAAGTCCAGGTCGTCCCAGTCGAGTTCGGACAGGTTGCGGGGTACGTGCAGGCGCTTGGCCTCGCCCTTGCTGCAGTTCAGGAAGGCGGAGCGGATCTGGGGTTCGGTCATCGGCTGCATAGGAGTCAACGTAAATTACCTAGGAGTATTAGGCAAATGTATAATCGGCTCAGGCGATGGAAGGAAATGGAAGGAAGCAGATGGCACGCGTAGGGCTGAACGCGGAACGACTCACCCGGGCGGGAGCGGAACTGGCCGACGAGGTCGGCTTCGACAAGGTCACGGTCTCCGCGCTCGCACGACACTTCGGCGTCAAGGACGCGAGCCTGTACTCGCACGTCAAGAACTCCCAGGACCTCAAGACCAGGATCGCCCTGCTCGCCCTGGAGGAACTCGCCGACCGGGCCGCCGCGGCCCTGGCCGGGCGGGCCGGCAAGGACGCCCTGGCGGCCTTCGCCAACGCTTACCGCGACTACGCCCGGGAGCACCCCGGCCGCTGGGCCGCCGCCCAGCTCGAACTCGACCACGAGACGGCGCTCGGCAGCGCCGCCGTCCGGCACTCGCAGATGACCCGCGCGATCCTGCGCGGCTACGACCTCGCGGAGCCCGACGAGACCGACGCCGTCCGCCTGCTCGGCAGCACCTTCCACGGCTACGTCGCGCTGGAGCGGGCGGGCGGCTTCCAGCACACCCCGCGCACCGCCGAGGACACCTGGGCCCGCATCCTGGACGCCCTCGACGCCCTGCTGCGCAACTGGCCGAAGGCCTGACGGCGGGCGGGGGCGCCGCTGGGCCTCCGGCGGGTCGTCGGCGGGTCCTCGGCGGGTCCTCGGTGGGGGTGGTGAGGTCCGGCGCGGGCGGGGTCAGGCCGTGTAGTGGGCCGTGCGGTAGCCGCCCTCGGCGGTGCGCTCGACGTTCTCGTCCTCCCAGGTGTGCGGGACCTTCAAGCCCCAGCGCTTGCGCAGCACCTTGTGCTCCGCGCGGTTCCTGGTGACGTACCAGGTGCCCATCCGGCACCAGGCGAGCGGTTCGTCGGCCTCGGTGGCCACGGCCCGCACCAGCTGCTGGGCGAACCGGGCCACCGTCGACTCCAGGTACTGGTTCATCCGGTAGGTGGCCTGGTCGCCGTGCTGGAACATGGCGTAGTCGGAGCCGGGTTGGGTGTGCAGCCGGCCGTGCTCCAGGGCCACCGTGCCGTGCCGGGCCACCGGCTCCTGCTGGGTGTTCCTGGCGATCCCCGCGTTGAGCCGGTTCAGCAGCTTGGCCTTCTCCATGGTCGCCTCCGGGATCTGGCCGCCGCCCGTGCCGCCCTGGGCGGAGTACACCTCGTGCAGGTCGTAGTCCCCGGTGTAGAGGTACCGCTTCCAGTTCGGATCGGCCTTGAGGGCCGTCAACGCCGGTCCGCCGCCCGCCTGTTGCATGTCGAGCGGGACGTACGGCTCGCCGTTGGCGCCGGTGTGCACGATCCCGGCGGCGAGCGTCGGGGGCGGGTTGTCGATCCGTACGCCGGCCAGGCCCTGGTCGTTCCAGTGGCCGACGAAGCCGCTCAGGTCGTTGGCGTCCAGCCAGGCCAGGATCGTCGCCGGGTCGCCCGCGACCTGCCCCGGGCCGGTGCCGTACTTCTTGTCGACGGAGGCGGGCTTGATCGACTTCTCCAGGATGGTGTGCGGCTTGGCCTTGGCGCCCTCCGCGATCCGTCGGATCGAGTACTCGCCGGTCTCCCGGATCGCGATGGTGTAGTGGTGCTTCTTGCAGATCGCCGAGATGGCGTCCAAGTGGTCCTGCCACACGATCTTCCGCAGGTCGGCCGACCGCTTGCCGAGGGTGACGGTCTGCCCGTCGAACGAGCCCGCCGCACACGCGGTTTCGACGTTGTTCTCGTCCAGCATCCGCTGCACCACCGGCCGGTGGCCGCCCGGGACCCGCTGGAGCGCACGGCCCGTCGCCGCGTTGCCGACGGTGCGCTGGAGGTCCACGGCGGCCTGCGGGGACACGGCCCCGGCCCCCGGCCCCACTCGTGCGCCGGCCCGGTGGGCCGGGCTCGGGTCGCGCGGGGCGTGCCCGGCCTTCTCGTGTTGCTTCCTCGCCTGCATGCTGCAACCTCCTCGATCCCCTTCGTCCCCGTTATATCGGGAGTCGGGGCGCAGGAGGAGACCGTATCCCGACTTGCTCGCCCGGGAGTTGGGCTCGGGTGCCGGTCCAGGGTGTCGGTCCCGGGTGCTGGTCCAGGGTGTCGGTCCTCGGGGAAGTTGCCTCCGGGTTAGTTGTGTGAGCACAATGATTACACCAACACAATTAACCCGGGGAGTGTTCCCATGCCCGACGCCGCCCGTCCGCGGCCCTGGCTCGTGCTGGCCATCTGCTGCATGAGCCTGCTGATGGTCAGTCTCGACATCACCATCCTGAACGTGGCCCTGCCCGCCGTCCGGAGCGACCTGCACACCTCGGTGTCCGGGCTGCAGTGGACCGTCGACGCCTACACCCTGGTCCTGGCGAGCCTGCTGATGCTCTCCGGATCGACCGCCGACCGGATCGGCCGGCGCCGGGTCTTCCGGATCGGGCTGGTGGTGTTCGGCGCGGCCTCCCTGCTGTGCAGCCTGGCCCCCGGGCTCGGCTGGCTGATCGTGGCGCGCATGCTCCAGGCGGTCGGTGGCTCGATGCTCAACCCCGTCGCCATGTCGATCATCAGCAACACCTTCACCGACTCCCGCCAGCGGGCCCGCGCGATAGGCGTGTGGGGCGGCGTCGTGGGCATCAGCATGGCCGCCGGGCCGATCCTCGGCGGGGCGCTGGTGGAGTCGGCCGGCTGGCGGGCGATCTTCTGGATCAACGTCCCGATCGCCCTCGCCGCCTTCGTCCTGACGGGCCGCTACGTCCCGGAGTCGCGAGCGGCCCGAGCCCGCCGGGTGGACCCGGTCGGCCAGACCCTGGTCGTCGTGCTGCTCGCCGGACTCACCTACGCGATCATCGAGTCGCCGCAGCGCGGCTGGTCCTCGCCCGTGGTGCTCGGCTGCACGGCGGCGGCGCTGGCCGCACTGCTGGGCCTGCTCCGGTACGAGCCCCGGCGCACCGACCCGCTCATCGACCTCAGGTTCTTCCGCTCCGCGCCGTTCGCGGGCGCCACCGTGATCGCGGTCGCCGCCTTCGCCGGTCTCGGCGGCTTCCTGTTCGTCAGCTCCCTCTACCTCCAGGACGTCCGCGGGCTGGAGCCACTGCACGCCGGGCTGTACATGTTCCCGATGGCCGTCATGGCCCTGGTGACCGGCCCGCTGTCCGGCCGGATGGTGGCCGCACGAGGCCCACGGACGCCGCTGCTGCTGGCGGGGGCGGCCCTGAGTGCGAGCGCCGTGATCCAGGCGGTCAGCTACTCCGAGCACCTGTCGACCGGTCTGCTGGTGCTCGCCTTCCTGTTGTTCGGCATCGGATTCGGCCTGGTCAACGCGCCCATCACCAACACCGCCGTGTCCGGGATGCCCCGCGCCCAGGCCGGGGTGGCGGCGGCCGTCGCCTCCACCAGCCGACAGGTCGGCCAGTCGCTGGGCGTGGCCGTGATCGGCGCCCTGATGGCGGGCGCGGCGCACTCCGACCCCGCGGCCTTCACCGGGACGGCGCGGACGGCGTGGTGGATCATCGCCGGCTGCGGTGCCGTCGTGCTGGTCGCCGGTACGCTCACTTCCGGCCGCTGGGCCCGGGCGACGGCCGAGCGCACGGCGGCGCGGCTCGCCGCCGAGGAGGCCGGCGAGGA
Organism: Kitasatospora sp. NPDC001309; assembly: GCF_042896295.1. Lineage (NCBI taxonomy): Bacteria > Bacillati > Actinomycetota > Actinomycetes > Kitasatosporales > Streptomycetaceae > Kitasatospora > Kitasatospora sp. NPDC001309. Next base: position 12,516 of record NZ_JBIAXC010000026.1, read on the forward strand.
GGCCGGCGAGGAGAGCAGGACGGCGAAGGAGAAGGTGGACGCCTGATGGGGCGCAGTGACACCGGCGGACACCCGGAGGCGGGCGGGGTCGACCCCGGGACGGCGGGCGGGGTCGATCCCGGGACGGCGGGCGGGGTCGATCCCGGGACCGCGGGCCGGGTCGATCCCGGGACCGCGGGCCGGGTCTGGCAGGGGATGAACGCGCTCGTCCTGGAGCGCTACAACCGTCGCAAGGCCGTCGCCGAGGCCCTCGGGATGAGCTTCGGCCGGGTCCGGGCGCTGCGCCGCCTCGCCGGCGGCCCGATCACCCTGCGGGAACTGGCCGAACGGCTGACCGCCGATCCGCCGTACACCACGGTGATCGTCGACGACCTGGTGCGGCGCGGCCTCGCCGAGCGCATCACCAACCCCGCCGACCGGCGCTCCAAGCTGGTCCACCTCACCGAGGAGGGCGAGGCCAAGGCCGCGCTCGCCACCGGCATCCTCACCACCCCGCCGGACGCGCTGCTCGCCCTGCCGCCGGAGGATCTCCGGGCGCTCGACCGGGTGGTGGCGAAGCTCCTGGGCTGAGCGGGGTGGCCGGGTGTGCGGGCGGCTCCCGCGGGTGGTGGGGGACGGTGTGGTGACCGCAGGGTGAAATTAGGTTAGCCTCACCTAATGCACACCGCTTCCCTGGCCGCGACCACGGCCGGATACGCCATGCCCCAGCTCTGGCGGGTCCTCACCAAGGCCGGGTACTTCCTCGGCCTGAGCGGGGCCGTCGGAGCCACCGTCACCTATGCGACCACCGTGCGCCCGGTCCTGCGGGCCCCGGAAACGGGCACCCAGGACGCCGAGGTGCTGCGAAGAAGGGCCGCCGGCTACCTGGTCGGGGCCGGCGCCGTCCTGCTGGTCGCGGGCTACTTCCAGCTCGCCGCCCGGGTGGCCCGGGCCGGGAAGGGGATGCCCTTCGGCGACGCGCTCGCCCCGGACCGGATCCTGGACTTCCTGCGGGCGCCTGCGGCCAAGGGCGCCTGGATCGCCCAGGGCACCGTGTACCTGCTGCAGAACGCCGTCCTGGTCGTGGCCGCCGTCGCCCTGCTCGCCCTCGCCGTACCGGCCGCCCGCCGCCACGTGGACCGGATCGCCCTCGCCGCGTTGCCTCTCACCCTCGCCGTCACCCTGGTCGGCGCCGTGCCGACCACCGCTCCCGCCGGCCTGGACGCGTGGCTGAACCTGGTGTTCGGCCAGGCCCACATCGTCTCCGGCGTCGTCTGGCTCGGCGGCCTGGCCCTGCTCGTCGCCCTCGCCGGCACCCGCAGGCGCCTCGGCGACGGCGCCGGGCTGCTCTGGGCGGACGTGTGGCGGCGCTTCGGCCTCGTCGCGATGGTCTGCGTCGGCGCGGTCACCGTCTCCGGACTGTGGCTCAGTTGGAAGCACGTCGGCGGCATCTCGCAGCTCTGGACCACCGGCTACGGCGTCGCCCTGCTCGTCAAGGTGCTCCTGGTCGCCGCGCTGGTCGCGGCGGGCGCCTTCAACCAGCTCTGGCTGATGCCCCGGATCGTCCGGGCCCGCGGCGCCGACGACACCGGCCCACTGCTGCACCTGACGCTCCGTCACTTCCCCAAGGTCGTCTGGGGCGAGGTCGCCCTCGGCGTCGCGGTGCTCGCCGTGATGCCGTTCATCTCCGGTTCGGCCCGCACCGAGGCCGGCAGCCCGAAGGCCGTCTCCTCCGGCACCCTCCTCGCCGGCGGTGCCGCGCTCACCCTCGCGTTGGCCGCCTCGCTGTACGCGACGGTGCGGATGTCGGACGCCCTGGCGCGGCGGTCCGCCATGGCCTCAACTGCCTGATCCGCTGGTCCAGTTCACCGTTCTCACTGTTTTCACCGTTTTCACTGTCTTCGTAGAGTAGGGAGTGCCATGGGGCGGGGTTGGGAGGGCATGGCCCTCAGGATGATGCGGGGGCGGGACTTCGAGTTCACCGTCACCGGGGCGGAGGACGTCACCGCGCACTGCCGGCGGCTGAGTTTCGCGGACGGCGGCATGCTCGGGTCCACCGGCGTGCACCCCACCATGTGGGTGCGGCTCTGGTTCCCGGACGCGGGGCGCCCGCACCAGCGGGCGTACACCCTGGTCGACCCGGACCCCGCCGGGGGCGCCTTCGGGATCGACTTCGCACTCCACGACGGCCCGGCCAGCCGCTGGGCGAGCACGGCGGGCGTCGGCGACACCATCCAGGCCACCGTCCAGGGGTCCGCGTTCGCCGCCCCCGACCCGACGCCCGCCCGGATGTTCCTCGTCGGGGACCGGGCCTCCGCCCCCGCGATCGGATCCCTGCTGCGCGCACTGCCCGAGGTGCCGGCCACCGTCTGGCTGGAGACCCAGCACGGCAGCGACGAGCACCTACCGCTCGCCCGGACCGGCCGCGACCACCACGACCTCCGGTTCGTCCCCCGCGAGAACGCCGGGGCCCGCCTCGCGGCCCAGGTCCGCACCGCCCTGCCCGACCTCCTCGGCGACCCGGCCGAGGCCTACGTGTGGATCGCCTGCGACACCGCCACCACCCGCGACCTGGCCCGCTTCGTCCGCCGCGACCTCGACGTCCCCAAGCCGCGCACTCACGCCCTCGGCTACTGGCGGCCCTGAGAACCCGTGCGGCCCGGCCGGAGGACGGTCACTCCGGCCGGGCCGCACGTCTGCGTGCAGCAGGCGAGGGGTGCTCTCGCAGTACCTGGAACACCAGGGTCTCCCCGAGGTCCGGAACGCCTGTCAGCCTGGACACATGCCGCAGCCCCACCCCCATCGGTGAACTTGGGCTGCCCCGCATGCGCGACCGTGTCGGCGCGTTCTTCCACGGCAGAAGGGACGGAGATCCATGGCGGACGACCAGTTCACCACCCACGCAGAACTTTTCGATCTGCGGGGGAAGTACGCCCTCGTCACCGGCGGCACCCGGGGAATCGGGCTGATGACAGCGCGCGGCCTGCTCCAGGCGGGCGCCCGCGTCGTCATCAGCTCACGCGACGCGGACGCGTGCGCGGAGGCACAGCGCCTCCTGTCCGCCTTCGGCGACGTCCGAGCGATCCCCGCCGACCTGTCCAGGCACGACGAGTGCCGACGCCTCGCCGACCTCGTCCAGGCCGACTCGGAACGCCTGGACATCCTCGTCAACAACGCGGGAGCGATGTGGCGCGAACCGCTGGAGACGTTCCCGGACGAGGCCTGGGACGCGGTGATCGACCTCAACCTCAAGGCGCCGTTCCGGCTGGTGCAGGCGCTGCTCCCGGCACTCCGCAGGGCGGGCACCGCCGATGACCCCGCGCGGATCATCAACATCGGCAGCATCGCCGCCCTTCACGTCGCCGAGGCGCCCACCTACTCGTACGCAGCCAGCAAAGCGGCACTCCACCAACTCACCCGCGTGCTCGCCCGAGAGCTGGGCCCACAGCACATCACGGTGAACGCGGTGGCGCCGGGAGTGTTCCCGTCGCGGATGACGGCGTCCACGATCGATGCCGTCGGCGACACGATCGCGGCGGCGGCCCCGCTGCGCCGGCTCGGCCGCGACGACGACATGGCGGGTGTCGCCGTGTTCCTCGCCAGCCGGGCCGGGGCCTACCTCACGGGCACCGTCATCCCGGTGGACGGCGGCATCGCGACGACCGCAACGGGCACCCCTCCGGCCGCGGTACGGGCTTAGGGTGACGGGATGGCCACGATGGATCCACGCACCGAGATCCGGGAGTTCCTCAGCTCGCGCCGCGCCCGCATCGCACCCGCGCAGGCGGGCCTGCCCGCCTACGGCGGCAACCGTCGGGTCAAAGGACTGCGCCGCGAGGAGGTGGCGCTACTCACGGGGGTGTCGGTCGACTACTACGCGCGAATGGAGCGCGGCAGCCTCGCCGGCGCCTCCGACGGTGTGCTCGACGCGTTGGCCTCCGCCCTGCAACTCGACGAGGCCGAGCGCGACCACCTGTTCCACCTCGCGCGCCGATCCGCGGTGCCCGGCGGCCCACGCCGACGCAGGCCTGCCGTGACGGTGCGCTCGACGCTGCAACAGGTGCTCGACGCGATCTCCGGTGCGCCGGCCTGGATCGGCAACGGCCGCTACGACGTGCTCGCCATGAACCAACTCGCCCGCGCGCTCTACTCACCGGTGCTGGCCGACCCACGACGGCCCGCGAACACGGCGCGGTTCGTCTACCTGAACCCCGAGGCGGCCAGAGAGCTCTTCGTCGACTACGACCAGATCGCCGGTGCCGTGGCCGCGAAGCTGCGCATGGAAGCCGGCCGCAATCCGCACGACGAGGAACTGATCGCCCTCGTCGGCGAACTGTCGACGTCCAGCGAGCTGTTCCGGCAGCGGTGGGCATCCCAGGACGTGCGGCTGCACCGGTCCGGCCGCAAGCGAGTGCGCCATCCGATCGTGGGCCGGCTCGACCTGGACGTCGAGACCCTGGAACTGCCCGCCGAACCCGGCCTGCACCTCAACGTCTACACCGCACCCGCGGGCACACCGACCGCCGACAACCTGACGCTCCTGGCGTCGTGGGCGGCCACCCGACAGGCGACGGCGGCCGAGCTCGAAGCGCGCAACGGACAGACCGATCAATGTCACAACGACCACTAACTCGCTGGTTGGATCCGCTCGCTGGATCTGCTCGTCGGCAGGACCGTCGGTCGGCCGGTTCGATCAGGTGCTCCATACTGTGCGGGCCGGGCAGGACGAGAGAACGGGGAGGGCCTTCGTGGTAGCCGCTGAGGATGTCGAACGATGCTTCGGTCCCGCCCGGGGTTACTCGGACGTGGAGGCGTGGACGGCCATCGAGGAGGTGGCCGGGGAACTGCCGTCGGAGTACAAGCGGTTCGTCGCCGCCTACGGTCCCGGCGTGGTCGGGAACTTTCTGTCGGTGTTGCACCCGCAAGCGCCCGAGTACACCATGCTCGATCTGATGAACGCGATGGGACCGCTGTACCAGGCGCTGGTGCCGGACAGGATTCCGTACGACCTCTACCCCCGTGAGCGCGGGATGGTGCTGTGGGCCAACACCCAGGAAGGCGACGCCTGCTTCCTGATCCCCCGTGCGGACGGCTCCTGGGGGATCGGCGTCTGGTTCCGCCAGTGGGCTGCCTGGGAGGAGTTCGACCAGGACGTCCCCAGCTGGTTGGTCGGTCAGGTCGACGGGGACCTGGAGATCTCCGGCCTGCCACTCCGTGTGCGTGGAGGTTTCGCCCCGGAGGCCTGAGCGGCGGGCCGGGGACGCCGCGCTGATCAAGGCAGTCCAGCAGTGCGGTCGGAGTCCGCGGCCGGCGTTCCGGAGTCGTCGGCGGACGGGCGAACTCGCCGATCGCGCCTTCGCGCCGGCGGTGTGGAGTTCCTTACTTTCCCTCTCAGGCCTCGCTCTCTCCTCGCCTGCTACGCCTTCCGCCTGCACGTTCCCGGTGATGGCGGGCCCTGGCTGCGGTCCTGGCTCCGCCCACTTTGGGGAGGGCGGCGGGCCACGGCGGGCCATTGGTCCTTCGAGTCCAGCGGCCCGCCGGGGCCCGGGGTGACTGAGGCCCGGATCAGGGTGTGGTGGGGCCAGGGGCGAAGTAGTCGTGGAGCATCTCGGTGGTCCAGGCGGGCTGGTGGGTGTTGCCGCGGGGGCCGAACTCCTCGAACCAGGGCTTGACCTCGAGGATCGGGGTGCCGTCGACGGCGTCCAGGTCCTCCACGTGCAGGTCCAGGCCGTCGACCTTGAGGAGCCGGCAGCGGGAGGAGCCGAGCCAGTTGACGCGCCGCATGTTCCGGTGGCCGAAGACGCCGACCTCGGGCCACTGCGGGTTGTCGCGTGGGCGGCGGGCGCCGAAGTTCAGGTCGGTCGGGTCGGTGAGGTGGAAGCGGAAGATGACGTCGAGGTGGGAGAACGCCTCCAGCCCTTTGGTGGCCTCCGGTGGGAAGCGGTCGCCGTCGAGCCGGATGACGGCGCGGGTGCCTCCCCAGTAGTCGTCTGTGGGCTCGGTGCGACCCCCCACCACGTACCCGAGTGCCTCCACGGTGAAGACTTCGGTCACTGTGTTTCCCCTCCTGTGAACGGACCGCGCCAGGTCAGCGGGTCAGGCGGTGGCCGCCAGGTAGTCGGCGGCGCGCCGGTCGACGGCGTTGATGACCGGGACCTTGCGGCCACGGTAGGCGGACAGCGCTCCGCGGATCTGCAGGGCGACGTCGCGGGTGCGGGCGGAGCGCACGCTCTGCATCGCGTCCAGCGATCGCGCCCAGATCGCGCAGGCTTCTTCGACGGAGTGCTGCTGGGCCTTCACGAGTCCGAGGTGGCCGAGGGTGACGGCGTGGGTGCGGGTGAACGCGGAGGCCTTGCGGGTCGCGACGCTGCGCTCGAACTCCCGGGCCGCGCCGTTCAGGTCGCCGATGTCCCGCAGGGCCGACGCCGTTTCATGGGCCAGGGATGCCTCGCCGAAGAAGAAGACCCGGGCCGGTTCGTCGTCACCGGGGGAGGCCGCGGACAGGTCACGCTCGGCCTGGAGCAGCGCGGCGTTCGCCTCGGGGGCGCGTCCGGCGGCGGCGAGTGCGCGGGCGTGGACGACGCCGAGGAGGGAGCGCTCGCGTGGGCTCGCCAGTGCGTACCGGGCGCCGGACATGGAGGCTTCCGAGACCCTGACGGCGTGGCCCGGCTTTCCGAGGTCGACCGCCTGGTGGGCCATGGCGCGCAGGACGTGGGCGGCCATGGCGGGATCGTCGGCCTCGGCCGCCAGCTTCACGGCGACGGTGTAGTAGTGCTGGGCGGTGGGGTGCTCGCCGTTGTCGAAGGCCGTCCATCCGGCCAGGTAGGCGAGTTCGGAGGCCGCGGAGAACATGTCGCGTCGCACCTGGTCGGAGGCGAAGGTGCCGCGGAGGAAGTCGTGGACGTCGGTGAGGAGGTACTGGGCGACCGCCGTGCGGCCGTGTCCGCCGCCGCGGCGCTGGTCGAGCTGGGAGAACAGCCCGGTCATCTCCCGCACGGCCTCCACATCGGCCTGGCCGGCGCGGTGCCGGCTGGTGTCGCGGCTGCCGGTGCGGGCCATGTGCTCCCACCAGCTGCTGGGTGGGATGGTCAATGCTCCGAGCGAGTACGGGAGGGTGCGGAGGAGCTGTCTGCGTTCCACGTCAACGTCGATCCGTCCAAGAGCCGCCAGGGCTTTCAGCGTATCCAAGTCCCAGTCCCGAAGATCCGGTTCCTCCTCGCCGAGTCCCATCGCGGTCAGGGTGACGTCCCGGTTCAGCCACCTGGTGAGGACTTCCGCGAGGTACTGCGGGAGGTTGCCGGACGGGGTCCAGCCGTAGCGGACCCACTGGGTGACGGATGATCGACTCGGCCGCGCGGGGTCGTCGTTGGCGGCCGCGACCGCGCACAGGGCCCGGGCGAGGGCTTCGTTGGGTCGACCGGATTCACGGATGAGCTGGCCCAACTGTTCGTTGGGCTGACGAGTACGCCCCATCGGGGTCTCCCTGGCGGTGCCGCTAAACACGTTAAACAGCGGACGGTCGCCAACACCTTACTCCTAGCGACCATGAACGGTTTCCTGTATCAGCAAGGCCGTTTCAGGCCGTACGACATGCCCTGGCACCCGACCCGAGTGAGTGAGGCGCCCCTCATGGAGCCGAGACCACACACCGTCACGATGAGGTTCCCCGCGGAACTGGCGCAGATCGGCGCCGTTCGCCGTTGGGTCACGAAGCAGCTGCCGATGTTCGGCCTGTGTCTGACCGATCAGCGGGTGGAGGACGCCCGGCTGGTGATGTCCGAGATCGCGGCCAACGCCGTGGTGCACGGCTGCGACGGGGGCCGGTCGGACGTGGAGCTGACTGCCGCTCTGCGCCTCTCCCCGACCGGGGTGCTGCGGATGTCCGTCGCCGACCCCGGGCCCGGTAGGCCCGAGCCCCGGAAGGCGGGGGAGGGTGCCACCAGCGGCAGGGGTCTGCTGCTGGTGGCCGGGGTGGTCGACCGGTTCGGCGTCGATGAGGGGCCGGACGGCAAGGTGGTGTGGGCCGAACTCGACCTGCCCGATGCGGCGCGGCCCGTCCCCGCATCGGTCGCGGGTAGGCAGGTCGAGTCGCAGGTCGTGGTGGGGTGCACCGGCGCCGCCGTGCGGGTTGGGCGGCACCGGTCCGCTGCTGGTGTGCGGCCCGGTCGGCAGTCGGAGCTCGACCGGATACCGGCGGCGTAACCACCCCATCCGCCCATCGACTTCGTACCGGAGGACTGCGCCGTGAGCGTCGGACCGCGCACCAGAACGCTGACCAGGATCACCAGTGAGGGCCGCAGGTACGAGGTCGCGTCCGCCTACGCGGCCCTGACCCAGGTCTGCGCCGACACCGGCGACAACCCCGCCCAGGCCGAGCTGGTCGGCGAACACCCGCACCACACCTGGTGGTTGCCCGCCTCGAACGCGCTCGCCCTCGTGGATGCCGACGCGGACGAGGCAGGGGCCCTGCTGCGCGGCGCCCGGCTGCTCCACGAGCACCGGGTCGCCGCCGTGGCCCCGTACTACGACCAGGTCCGGATCGCCCTCGGACGCGCGGTCACCTTCTGGCGCAGCCCCGGGCACCCACTGCGCGACGTCGCCGCGAGCGCGCGGCTCACCGAAACCCGTGCCGGCCGCCGGTCACCACCTCAGAAGGCCGGCACCACCACCTTCCGATCCGCAACGATGTTGGACAGGAGCATGGCCTTGATGCCCCAGAACACCCGAAGGGACAAACCGAGTTGAACACCTACTCCACCATCCCCGCCGGCGTCCGGCCCGTCCGGGTCCTCGACGCCGCCGCCCTCCTGCTCGTAGAGGCCCCCGTCCCCGCGCTGGCCGCCGAACACCAGGCGGCCGTGGACCGCGTCTGGGAGAAGGCGGTGAGCGCACAGCCCTCGCTGTTCGACGGTCCGGCCGTGGTGTGCACGGCCCTGGAAGCGGACGGTCCCGCGGTGCGGCTGTCCTGGGCGCGGACCACCTACCGGCGCTTCGCGTTGCGGCGGGTGCCCGGCGCCCCGCTCGTCTCGTCGGTGTTCGTGACCGTGGCCCAGCCCGTTCAGGACGGCCGGATCGTCGTCGGGCGGATGTCCGCCTCGACCGCCGCACCGGGGCGCTGGCAGCTGCCGGGCGGCAACGTCGAACCCCCGCTCCAGGACCGGGTCCTGGACGAGGGCGAGCTGCGGCGCCAGGCCGCGAAGGAGCTCGCCGAGGAAGTCGGTTTCGACACGGCTCCGGACGGGCTCGTGCGACTGGCGGTCACCGTCGGGGAGCACGGCAACGTCGGCGTGCACTACCTCGCGCCGCCGCTGCCCGAGCAGGGTCTCCTCGGCGGGTACGCCACCCTGGTAGACGCCGAGGTCGCGCAGGGCCGCGCCGCCGAGCTGGACCAGCTCGCCCTGCTGGCCTGTCCCGGCGACCTGGCCCGGCTTGACGGGGAGCACGTCGACTACCTGGCGCCCCTGCTGGAGCACTACGCCGTCCAGCGGTCCGGGAGGACCGATGAGTGAGCCCGGCCCGGCCAGCGCGACCACCACGGAGGAGGCGGCGGCGCGTGAACTGCGTGCCGCCGAGCTCTCCGTTTTTCCGACCTTCCCGATGGCCCGGCAGCTCCCTGGCCTGACGCTGGAAACGGCGTACCGCATCCAGCAGCACGGCACGGCCCTGCGGACCGCCGCCGGTGGCAGGCCGGTCGGGCACAAGATCGGCCTGACCTCGGTCGCCATGCAGCAGCAGATGGGCGTCAGCGAGCCCGACTCCGGCGTCCTGCTCGCCGACATGGAAGTCGCCTGTGGGGGCGGACTCTCCACCACGCGGCTGATCGCCCCCCGCGTCGAAGCGGAGATCGCCTTCCGGCTCGGCACCGACCTCACCGGGGACGACATCGGCCTCGGCGCCGCCCAGGCCGCGGTGTCCGAGGTGTTCCTGGCCCTGGAGGTCATCGACACCCGCTACGGCGACTGGCGGATCGGCCTCGAGGACAGCGTCGCCGACAACGCCTCCGCCGCCCGCTTCGTTCTCGGGCCCGCGTCGCCCGCCGAAGACCTGCCGGACCTCGGCGCCGCTCTCGTCGAGGTCCGCGTCGACGGCGAGCACGCCGCGGCCGGCCACGGCCGCGACGTCCTCGGGGACCCGCTCCGCCCCCTGCTGTGGCTCGCCCGGCGCCTGGCCACCCTCGGAGGCGCCCTGCGCGCCGGGGACGTGGTCCTGCCCGGCTCGGTGCACGCCAGCATCCCCCTCACCGCCGCGACGACGGTCAGCGCCTCCTGCGCCGGCCTTGCCCCGGTCTGCTTCCGGGCGTTGTGACGCCCGCGATCCCGTCCACCCTCGTTCTCCTCTGGGGAGAAGCATGTCCGAGCACCCCGTGCTGAACGTCGCCGTCCTCGGGGCCGGTCTCATCGGCGTCGACCTGCTGCACAAGATCCACCGGTCTCCGTACCTGGACTGCGGCCTCGTCGTCGGCCGCAGCCCGAGCATCGGGCTGGCGCGGGCCGCGAGATGGGCCTTGCCACCACGGACGGCGGCGCGGCGGCCCTGCTGGACTCCGGGAAGACCTTCGACCTGGTCTTCGACGCGTCCAACGCCGACTCCCACGCCGAGTACTGGCGGCTGCTGGAGCCCACCGGGGCCGTGTGCATCGACCTCACCCCGCACAACAGCGGCACCCCGGCGGTGCCCACCGTCAACGGTGCCCAGGCACTGACCGACCGGCACATCAGCCTGATCAGCTGCGGTGGCCAGGCGGCCGTCCCCGTCCTGCACGCCCTCGCCCGGCACCGGACGCCCGCCTACATGGAGGTGGTGTGCACCGGCGCCAGCCGCAGCGCGGGGCGCGCGACCCGCCTGAACCTGGACGAGTACATCGCGACCACGCAGGACGCCGTGCGCGCCTTCACCGGGACACCGGAGGCGAAGGTGATGGTCAACGTCACCCCCGCCCTGCCGCCGCCGCCGTTCCGCGTCCACATGACGGTCCTGGCCCCGGACGTCGACCCGCACGTGGTGCGCGACCTCGTCGAGGCCGCCGCCGCCCAGGTACGCCGGTTCGCGCCCGGCTACCGGGTGACCGACTTCGAGGCGACCCGCGAGAGCATCGGCGTCACCGTCGAGGTGTCCGCGAGCGGCGGCCGCCTGCCCGAGCACGCCGGGAACCTCGACATCATCAACGCCGCGGCAATCCATCTGGCCGACCTGCGCGCCACCTCCCTGCTCACGGAAGGAACCCGAGCATGACCACGTCCATGCCCGCCGTGCTGGTCCACGACCCGACCCTGCGCGACGGCCACCACGCCGTCGGGCACCAGCTCGACGCCGACCAGCTGCGCGACTACGCGGCGGCCGCCGACCGGGCCGGCGTGCCCGTGGTCGAGGTCGGCCACGGCAACGGTCTCGGCGCCTCCTCGCTCCAGATCGGCCGCGCCAAACTCACCGACTCCCAGATGCTGGCCGCCGTCCGTGAGGCCCTGACCCGCGCCCGGATGGGCGTGTTCATGGGCCCCGGCTGGGGCACCAGCGACGACCTGCGCGGCGCGTTGCGGCATGGCGCGCAGGTGTTCCGGATCGCCGCGCACTGCACCGAGGCCGACGTCACCGAACGCCACCTCGGCTTCGTCGCCGAACACGGAGGCGAAGGCCAGGGCGTCCTGATGATGAGCCACATGGCCAGCCCCGGCCGGCTCGCCGAGCAGTGCGCCCTGATGGCCAGCTTCGGCGCGACTGCGGTGGGGATCTTCGACTCCGCCGGGTACTTCCTGCCCGAGGACGTCGCGGCGCGGATCACCGCGATCACCGAGGCCGTCGACGTGCCGGTGATCTTCCACGGGCACAACAACCTCGGCATGGCCGTCGCCAATTCGGTCGCCGCCGTGAAGGCCGGCGCCCGAATCATCGACGCCTGCGCGCGGGGTTTCGGTGCCGGGGCCGGCAACACCCAGCTGGAAGTCCTCGTCGCCGTCCTCGAACGCCTGGGCCACCCCACCGGCATCGACGTGAAGAAGGTCCTGGCCGCAGCCGACGTCGCCGAGCACCGGTTGATGAGCGCCCCGCCCTACACCGACTCGGTCGCCGTGATGAGCGGCCGCGCCGGAGTGTTCTCCGGATTCAAGAACCGCGTCCTCAAGGTCGCGGCCGCCGAGGGCGTCGACCCCGGCGACCTGTTCGACGAACTCGGCCGGCGCCACGTGATCGCCGGTCAGGAAGACCTCATCCCCCAAGCCGCCCGCCGCGTGAAGGAGCAGACCGTGAACGAGAACCCCGCCGCCCCCGTGATCGACCCCGACCTCGAAGACCTCCTGGTGTGCGAGCTGCGGGTCAACCCCGACGCGCTGGCCGCCGACGCCACCCTTGCGGCGATCGGCCTGGACTCCCTGTCCGTCATCGAGCTGGCCGTGATGCTCTCGGAGAACCTGGGCACCAAGGTCACCGAGGACGAGATCACCGACGCCCGCACGCTCGTCGGCCTCGTGCAGCTGGTCGCGTCCAAGCGCCAGGGCCGGTGACCGCGGCCATGAGCACTCTGCTCCTGCGGTCCACCTGGGCCTGGATCAGCGTCCCGGCGCCGGCCGTCAACCGGTACGACACCGCGAAGACCAGCGGCGCCCACGTCGCCCTGGTCGACCTCGAGGACTCCGTCGCCCCCGCCAAGAAGCAGCACGCCCGCACGATCGCCGAGCGGTTCTTCGACAACCAGGCCACGAGCCCGTGCCTGCTCGGCGTGCGGATGAACGCCCCCGTGCTCCTCGACGGGATCAAGGACCTGGCCGCCATGTCCGGCTGGGGCGCCAAGCCCGCCGTCGTGCTCGTGCCGAAGGTCGAGTCCGCGCGGGACATCGAGCTGGTGGCCGGCGTCCTGGACACCGCCGACTACCGGCCCTTCCTGTTCGCGCTGATCGAGACGCCCCGCGCCATCGAGAAGCTCCCCTCGATCGTGAGGGCGCCCAGGATCTCCGGGCTGGTGTTCGGCACCGCGGACTACGCCGCCGCCCTCGGCTGCGGGATGGGCTGGGAGCCGATGCTCCACGCCCGCTCCGTCGTCGCCAACAGCGCGGCCTCCGCCGGCCTGGCCGCGATCGACTCGCCCTACTTCCAGATGGACGACCCGGACGGCCTGCGGGTGGAAGCCGAACGCGCCAAGGCGCTCGGCTTCCACGGCAAGGGCGCCATCCACACCGGGCAGCTCCCGGTCATCACCGAGCTTTTCACGCCCTCGCAGGAGGAGATCGCCCACGCCCGCGCGGTCGTCGCCGCCCAGGACAGCGGCAACAACATCACCTCCGTCGGCGGCCAGATGGTCGGGCGCCCGTTCTTCACCATGGCCCGCTCCGTCCTGGAGGCGGCCGGCACCCGAGAGGAGCCCGCCCGGTGAGCACCGCTTCCCTGCCGCCCGGCTACCGCGAGATCGACGCCCACCGGATCCGCGAGGTCGTCGGTCCCGGCTACCACGACCTCACCGAAGGGCTGCTCATCGAGCACCGGCCCGGTCGTACGATCACCGACACCGACAACACGCTGATCACCACGCTGTCCGGGAACACCGCGCCGATCCACCTGGACGCCCACTACGCCGCCAAGACCCCGTGGGGCCGGATCCTGGTGTGCAGTGGCGTCACGCTCACCTACGTGGCCGGGATGACGGTGCGGGCGGTCAGCGGCCTGACCCCGGCCAACCTCGGCCTGGACGACGTGCGCTTCGAGAACCCCGTCTTCGTCGGCGACACCCTCTACGCCGAGACCGAGGTGATCGGCCGCCGCGCGTCCAGGAGCCGCCCCGGCGAGGGCATCGTGACCTGCCGCACCGCCGGCCTCAACCAGGACGGCAAGCGGGTCGTCGGCTTCACCCGGACCTTCCTCGTGCCCACCGACCCGGACGCCGTCCGCGGCCCGGCCAACTACTAGGAGGCGCCGCGATGGAGGACGACATCGCCTTCGTGCAGGCCGACGACGGCCTCACCCAGGAGTACGACGAGCTGGCCGCCCGCTCCTTCGGTCACCCGGTCGGCGACATCACCCACCTGCGCGGCCACGCCGACGTCCGTGTCGCCGTGCGCGCCGGCCGGGTCGTCGCCGGAGGCCTGGGCATCCTCACCTCCCAGTTCTTCGGCGGCACCGCGGTGCCCACCGCGTGCCTGGCCGTCGGGAGCGTGGCCCCGGAGGAACGCGGCGCCCGCCTCGCGGCCCGCATGGTCCACGAGCGGCTGCGGCCCCTGCGCGAGCGCGGCGCGGTGATCTCCACCATCTCCACGATCTCCAACGGCTACGCGCGCCGCATGGGTTGGGAGGCTCCCGTCCCGGTGTTCGGCTGGGCGGTCAGCCCCGACGACCTCAAGCGCTCCTTCCCCACCGGGGACCTCGACATCGAGCACGGCCTCACCAAGGACGCCCTCGACCTCCAGCAGGAACTCGCCCGGCAGTGGAACGGCCCCGTCCAGCGCCCCGACTGGTGGTCGACGTGGACGACCGCGAAGAACGCGCTGACCACCTACCGCTTCACCCGCCCCGGCGAACCGGTGGCAGGCTGGGTCTCGCTCACGACCAAGCGCGGCGACCGGCACGGCATGGAGCTGGTGGTCCACGACTTCTGGTCCTCCGACCCGGACTGCGCGGCCGCGATGCTGGCCTTCCTGGGCCGGCACAACAGCCGCGCCCAGACCGTGCAGTTCCGGCGCGGCGCGCTGCCGCCCTACCCGCTGCTGCTGCACAACCTCCACCGCCACCGGGTGGTCGCCGACGCCTGGCACCCCTGGATGCTGCGCATCCTCGACGTCCAGGCCGCCCTGCGGCTGCGCGGGTGGCCGGCCGACCTCGACCTGGAGATCCCGGTGGAGATCGGCGACGAGCGGCCCGGCTCCAGCCACCGCTACCTGCTGCGGATCTGCGCGGGGTCGGCCGACCTCACACCGGTACGCACTGACGGCGCCGTGGCGTTCACCCGAGGCCAGTTCGCCGTCTGGTACGCAGGCGGCTACCGCAGCCCCGCCGCGGCCCGCCTGTCCGGCGTCCGCACCCGCTGCGAGAAGGCGCTGACCACGCTCGTGCGGGCCACCAGCGGCCAGGAACCATGGCTTCCCGAGCACTTCTGACACCCGCAGAGTCGAGCTCCTCCCGACCGCGCCGGGCGCGGAAATCCTCCGCGGTCAACGCCGGATCGTCCGCGTCCCGCGTCCGGCCGCCGATCGCCTGTGACACAGCGTGGGTCCCAGGCCATGCATCCGGCGACCACCCGATCAGGAGAAGCACCTGATGGCCACCACCGTCACGTTCAGCGGCGAGGCGACACAGCGGGCCCTGATGGACGCTTGCGCTCAGACCGGCATCGACGCCACCGGTGCCCTGCTGATTCGCGCACTGGACAACGGCATCTGGCGCCTGCCGGGCGGCATCGTCGCCCGGATCCACCAGCCCGGAACCGAGACCAGCGCACTCAACGAGATCCGTGGCGCTTACTGGCTGTACGGCAACCACATCCCCGTCCCCCTACCGCGCCGACCCGCACCCGTTACGGCTGCCGGACGCCCCGTCACATTCTGGTCAGACCTCGGCGCCGGCGGTCCCGCCAACCCGGCGCAGGCTGCCAGGATCCTGCGCGATCTCCACCGTCTTCCGACACCCACCGACTTCACCCTGCCCTCCTACAATCCCTTCGCCCGTTTCCGCGCCCAGATCGCCGCCGCCCGTACCACCCCCGGAGCGAAGGCCTGGCTCACCGAGCACGCGGCCCGACCCCGTGAGCAGTGGCTCACCCTGGACGCCCTGCGCCCTCCTCGCCACCCGCTACCTCACCCACCATCCCGGCGCCACCATCGCCCACGACGTCCTCACCTCCGCCGGCACCCGCGAGATGATCCACGAACACGGCGGCCGACTCATCCGATCCCGCGTCGGCCACTCCCACCTCAAGCACGCCATGCTCGCCACCGGAGCCGCCCTCGGCGGGGAGAGCAGCGGACATTACTACTTCGGCGACTTCTGGCACGCCGACTCCGGCCCCCTCGCCGCCCTCCACACCATCGCAGCCCTCGGACACCAACCCCTGCCCGCCTCCCGCCTGCTGAGCCCGTTCACCAGGTACGTGACCTCCGGCGAGATCAACCTGACCGTGCCCGACCCCCAAGCCACGCTCGAAACCGTGAAAGGCCACTTTGCCCACCAGGGAGACCACCTCGACGGACCGACCGTCACCTACGGTCCCGCCACTTGGTTCAACCTCCGCCCCTCCAACGTCTACCCCGTCCTGCGCCTCACCATCGAGGCACCCAGCCGACGGGACGTCGAAGACCTCCGGCAACAGGTACTCGCTCTGCTGATCCCCCTGATCCCCCTGATCCCCCTGATCCCCCTGATCCCCTGATCCCCTGATCCCCTGATCCCGCCGCCCCGCCCCATTGGCAGGGGACCGGCCCTGCTGGTTCCGCGCGACTGCCGACAGCGCGCCCGGAAGGGCGTCCGACCCCTCCACCGTCACCCGCTCGGGTGATCCGCCGAGAGCTGGCCCCGTCCGCAGACCGAGCACGGACACTGGGGGCACCGGTACTTCCGCGTCACCCAGCCAGCTCGTACGACGCCCTCGACGCGCAGCCCCGACTCCACGACACCCGTACCCCTACGGCAGGAGTGCCATGACCTCACCCAGCACGACCACGCCGGACACCAAAACCCCACAGGGAAGTGAGAGAGCATGAGTAGCAGCACAACCACCCCGCCGCCGGTGGTCGACGTCCACGTGATCGCCCGCACCCCCGACGGAAAGATCCTGCTGTCCCAGCGCGGCGACCCCTACGGCTACGGCCGGTGGCACGCCCCCAGCAGCAAGCTCAACCTCGGCGGCCTGGCGCACCACAACTGGCCCGCCGCATAAGGGCGGGGGAGGCCTGGCGCACCCCGGCCTCCCCCGGACAACTTCGATGTGACGTGGTACCGGGCAGGGGGCGCATCGGAGAGCGGCTTCCGTGTTGATACCGGCAGTCCGGTCGGCGCCGGGAGCCTGGCGCAGTTCATGCCAGGTGCGTGTGTGACGTGGGGCGCGACGACGACCACGGCGGGTCCGCGTCCCCGTATGACATCGGGATGCGGTGATGGAGCAGGGCCGCCTGATGTGTAAGCGCAAGCGTGGGCATCGGGCTTCGTGCGGCCCCAGCCGAACCTGATTGATGGAGAGTCAGGAGTCGGCCTCTGAGTCGCGCGCCCATTCCTCGCGGGGCCGCAGCTTCGCCAGGATCTGTTGGGCTTCGCTGCGGACCCCGGCGTCGGGGTCCGTTGCCAGCTCTCGGTACTGCTTGATCAGCCGGTCCGCGCCTTCGGTCGTCATCCATTCGGGGTTGCAGTCCAGGGCAGCACCGAGATGGTCCACCGAGTCGTAGTTGCCCGCCTGGCTGTAGGCCAGCAGGACGTGGCGCAGGCCGATGGTGTCTTTGCGTTCGAGCAATGCCTCGGCCGTTTCCTGGATGACCCAAGTGTCCTGGGCGTCCAGGAGAAGGCGGTGGATGACGTCCGCCGCTTCCTCGGTCCTGTCCGAACCCGCGAGCTGCCGCCCAGCCGCCCCGCGGACGGACCAGGCCGGCGAGTCCGCATCCTGAATCGCGGTGCTCAGTTCTTGATCGTCCAGGGGCGCCATGCCCCCAGCCTGCCACGGAATGCGTTGATGGCCGGGAGATTTTCGCTGCCCTGACTGCTGCGTTGCCCCGGTCTGCGCGAGGCGGTATGACTCGGTGCCGGTCTCGATGGTTGTGCCGTTGAGGGTCGGCTGATCGACGATCGCCGCGCAGAGCCGAGGGTCGGTGGAGGTCTTGGTCCAGACTCCAAACGACAGCTGCGAATTCCTGCTGGACGGGTGTTAGTTCGTCCGTCTCGTGTTCGAACCAGGGAATGTCTTCCACGGCCGGTGTCCGTGCCGGCTGGTGCGGGGGAGGTCGTGAGGTCGGGCGATGGCGAGTACGGCATGGCGGACACCGCCGTCCTTGAGGTGGCGGTCTCGCAGGACCGACGGTCAGTGCGGTGTCCCTGCGGAACCCCCTGAGGCCTCGTAGGCCTCGCGGGTGGATGCGGGGATCCGTCCGCGGTCGTTCACGATGAGGCCGTGGGTGTGGGCCCATCGGCGTATCGCCTCGTCCTCGGGGCGGGATTCGTCGTGCTTGAGGGGACGGGCGGGTGCGCCGGGGCCGCTCCAGTCTCCGGTGCTGACGCCTTCCAGTAGATCCGCCGCCTGGTGGAAGTAGGCGGACAGCGAGGCGTACACCCCTTCCTCCGGCATGGACGCCTCGGCCCACGTTCCGATCGTCCCGTTGGTCGTGTCCAGGAACGTCCCGTAGAAGCCGTCGCGCTCGGCGGCGATCGGCAGCCACTCCTGGCGCCAGAGCGGGTAGTCGGGGTCCTCCGGCGGGTCCGTCCTCTCCAAGGCCAGCTGCCGGAGGTAGACCCGCTGGATGTCCTCCAGGCCGAGCAGGAGGTGGTACCCGCCGGGCAGGGGCACGTCGCACCCCCGCTGCACCAGGGTCTCCCGGCGATCGGTGCGCTCGTCGGCATCCACGTCGTGCGCCAGGAGCCACTGCCGTACCTGCGACGGCAGTTCCAGGCCCATGTGGAGTTCGGCCCGGTCGATGGCCTCCTGGTTCCCCGGACCGCCGAGGGTGGCGAAGACCTCGGGGTCGTTCCGCTCGATCCATGTGGCCACCCGGGCCCATGCCTCCCGGACGTCCTCTGCCTGGCCCATCGGAGTGCCCTTCGTGTGCGACGGCTGCTGAACACGCATGGGAGAACCGTAGGGGTGGCCACTGACAAGGACGCCCGGCCCGGGGGTCGGGATGGCCTTCATGCCTTGGGCGACTGGTAGATGGCGGCGGCCATCGCTCCCAGGTGCTTGTTGGCCTTGAGCGCGAGGTCGATGGCGTCGCTCACGGAGTCGCTGGGCACGGGGATGTTGTTCACGTAGATCGCGAAGGCGTAGCGGTGGCCGTCCTTCGCGTCGATGTAGCCGGCGAGCGCCTTCGTGCCGAGGGCCAGCTTGCCCTGGTAGGAGCTGACCAGGGTGCCGGTCTTCGCGCGGATGTGTCCTGCGGCGGGATCGGTGTGCTCGATGACGTCGGCGAGCGAACCGTCGACGCCCATGCTCGGCATGGAGTCGTAGAAGACGTCGAAGTCGTCCTGTCGTGCCAGGTGCCGCAGCAGCGCCACCTGGGCGGTCGGTGTCGCCTTGTCGTCGGGGAGGCCCTGGGCATCGACGAGGCTCACCGCATGCGGATCCACACCTGAGCGGGTGAGGAACTCCTTCTCGATCCGCATGCCGTCCGCGTAGGTTCGTTGCCCGTTGTGTGCCGCCATCAGCGGCGGCAGGAGGTTCGCCCCGAGATTGTGGCTGACCTTGTTGATCAGCTTCGCGTACTCCTTGAAGGGCGGAGAGGTGTAGGTCGCCGATACGGGCAGCGAGTTCACTCCCGCCGACGGTGGAAGCCTGCCGTCGGGGTTCGCTCCCAGGGAGGGGGCGGATACGCCGACGCCGTTTCTGGCGAGTGCCTCGATGAGGACGGTGCGGGCGAACGCCGCCGGGTCGGGGACCTGGTAGGTCGTCACGAAGGGGGCCTTCGCGTCCGCGGGGACGGAGCCTCGGACCCGGATGTGACCGGGGCTCACGCTTTCGGTCGTCACCGTCGGCTTGGTTCCGGCGGGTGTGGTCGTCACCTGCGCGTCGACGTCGAAGGCGGCTGTCTTCGGGCGCCAGTCGGCCTTGGCCGGCTCGCCGGGTGCGCCCGGCGTGATGAGCACGTCGATCAGGTTGTCGTTGACGACGGTCGGGGTGACCGGCAGCCCGCCGATCGACACCGGGTCCCAGAGCCGGTTGTCGATCACCACGTCGCCGTCGACGTGGCGGACTCCACTGGCCGCGACCTGTCGGGCCAGTTCGTCGACACCTGCCAGCGGATCCTCTCCGGTGACGGTCGCCATGCCGGGGACGGCGTTGGCGTCGTAGTGGTCGAAGTCGGGGACGTCCAGTCCGCCTGACGGGGTGGTCCGCCCGCCGAGTGCCAGATCGCCGCTCCCGACCAGGATGAGGTCGCCGGAGAGCCGACCGTCCGCGGAGACCGTACCCGAGTGCACCACGGGCGTACGGAAGCGGTGGTCGTCACCCAGGACGTCGAGCGCAGCACTGACCGCGAAGGTCTTGGCCGTCGAACCGGTCATGAACTGGGAGTCGGCGCCCTTGGATTGGACGACCTTCCCCGTTTGCAGATCGGCGACCTGCAGGCCCCACCGGCCCGACGACCACGGCGCGGTACTCATGAGCTTCTGCAGGTCGGCGCTCACCCGTGTCGCGCCCGGTGCCGGAGGGGCTGGGTTGTCCGTGGAGTCGTGGGAGCACGCCGTCATCGCCACGGCGGCCGTCATCGAGGCGGCGAGCGCCAGGGCGGTACGCCGCCGTGCCCGAGGTGTCCTGCTTCCGGAGGGGGAGTTGCTCGACATTCGTTATTCGTTCTTTCCTGTTCGACTTTCGCGCTCGATCGAGCGCTTCCGGCCTGGTTGTTGCGTGGTGGCGAGGACTTCAGGCCCTGGCCGAGGGCGATGCTGCCGTTGCGGGTGTTCCCGTACGTCGGTTCACGAGCGCAGGGCCCGGACCGCGACCGTGCGCGACGCCCGGGCCGCCTGGAGGACCAGCGCGAGGCAGGTGGTGACCAGCGTCCCGGCGGCGAGTGCCCCGAGCGTGGCCCAGGGGAGGCCAGCCAGGACGCGGACGACGTCGGTCCGGGCGCCCAGGGCGATGGTGAGGCTCGACACGGCGACGAACAGCGCGCCGAAGACGATCGCCGTTCCCGCGTAGATCGCCCCCTCGTAGACCATCGACCGGGTGACCACGCCCGGCCGCGCACCGGCCACCGTCACGACGGCGGAGTCACGGGCGCGCTCCCGCCCGACGAGGGCGATCACGGCGAGGCCCCCGACCCAGGACACGACGAAGACCCAGCCCAGCACGACCAGGATGTCGTCCAGCCCGGCGCTGCCTCCGGGCATGACCTCCCCCATCACCAGGAAGAGGCCGACGAACGACAGGGAGAGCGCGAAGGGCAGCACCGTGGTGACGCTCCTCGCCGCGCGGGCCCGGCACGACTGCACGGCAAGGTGCCAGGCGACGCCGCGCGAGGGCACCAGCGCCGTCCAGAGCTTCATCAGCGGGGTGAGCACCCACGGCCCCATCAGCAGCAGCAGGCAGACGAGGAAGAGGTTCCCGGCGAACGCGAAGGCCGTCCGCTGGGCGAGCCCGCCCTTGAGGTCGAGGCCCAGGCCGGGGATCCACATCCCGACCACGCCGGCGAGCAGGCACAGGGCGAGGCCGCCGCGGGCGACGCCGGGCCGTGCCGGGGGATCGGAGACGTCCCGGAAGGCGTGCATCTCCGGCGTCCTGGCGGCCCGCCGGGTGACGCCCCAGCCGCCGAGCAGGCACGGAACCAGTCCGCACAGCACGCTCACGCCGACGTACCAGAACCGGAACCCGACCGAGGCCCCGTGCAGGTCGAGTCCCGTCCCCTTCCACTGCGCGAGGGTGACACCCGCGACCAGCAGGGCGAGCGGTGCGGCCAGCGCGCCGGCCACCGCGCCCAGCAGCACCGTCTCCGTCCGCAGGACGAACCTGACCCGGTGGCGCGGAATCCCGAGGATCACCCACAGGGCGTGCTCGCGCCGCTGGGTCGTCAGCGTCAGACCGACCGCGGAGGCGACGATGCCCACGGCGGCGAGCACGGTGAAGAAGACGATGTTGCCGCCGAGGGCGATCGACGCGGAGACCATCCGTGCGTCACCCGCCGCCCGCGCCGCCGAGACGGCGGTGAACATCGCGATGGCCGAGCCCGCCGAGCACGCCGCGCCGACCGTGGCGCACAGGAGCGTCCACCACCACATCGACGCCTGCCGGCGGATGTCCGACAGCACGAGCCGGATCACGACTGCTCCCCGCCCGCCTCGTCCGCCGACTGCGCGGCGAGGACGGCGTCGCCCACCGCGCGGGAGTCGCCACCGGGGATGACGGCGTGTACCCGCCCGGACCCCATCACCACGACCTGGTCGGCCCGCGCGGCCGCATGGGGGTCGTGGGTGACCATGAGGACGGTGCTCCCTTGCGCGGGGAGCGCCTGCAGCCAGTCGAGCACCACATGACCCGACTTGAGGTCGAGCGCACCCGTCGGCTCGTCGGCGAAGACGATCCGCGGCCGGTTCGCCAGCACCCGGGCCACCGCGACGCGCTGGCGCTCGCCGCCGGAGAGGCGGTCGGGGCGTCGCCGAGCGTGCTTGGCGATGCCGAGCCGCGCCATGGCGTCCTCGACCCGAGCCCTGGGCACCCGGCGGCCGGCGAGCCGCGCCGGCAGGGCGATGTTGTCCTCGACCGTCAGCGAGCTGACGAGGTTGTACTCCTGGAAGACGAAGCCGATGTTCTCGCTGCGGAACGCGGCCTGCTTGCGGGGGCTGAGCGAGCGGACGTCCGTCCCGAGGATCTCGACGGACCCCGCGGTCGCCGGCTCCAGCCCGGCCGTGCAGAGCAGGAGCGTCGACTTGCCCGAACCGGAGGGGCCGACGACGGCGGTCAGCCGGCCTTCGGGAATCTCCAGGTCGATGTCGTGCAGGACGCGCGTCGTCTCGCCCCGGCGGCCGGGAATGGGGAATTCCGTCCGAAGGCCGTGCAGACGAATGCACGGCACGGGAGTGGTAGTGGCAGTGGTAGTGGAAAATGGCATGAATCAAGGAAAGCAGGGCCGGGCAGTGGAGTGCACGGGAGCCTGCACTGCTCTCGGAGGTAGACCTGGATCTACCGCCCGACCGATCCGAACTGTGCGAAAATATTGATCATGGCGCAGATTCGTGTTGCCCGGAGACTGCTGACCGAATTCGTCGCAGCGGCCACCTTTCCGATTCTCCTGATTTCCGTTCTCGCTGCGCCGGTCTCGGTTCCGGTGGTGGCCGAACTGGACCGCTCCAGGGCGCAGTGGTGCGGAGTCCGGACGATGCCGCTGCGACCCGCCGACCGCAGCTGGCCGCAGTGGGTCGCCGGTCGGCTGCGGACACGGTCGGTGTGGCGGACCGACCTCCCGGTGTTCGTCACCGCCGCGCTCCTGTCCGCGCTCTCGCTGCTGGTGGGCTTCTTCGGATTCTTCGGCGCGCTGGCACTGGTCTTCTCCCCCGTCCTCTGGGGTTTCGGCATCGCCGCGGAAGTCGGCCCGTTCACCCCGGCCGCCCTGTGGGAAACCCTTGTGGCGGTGCCCGCGGGATTCGCCCTCGGTGCGGTCACCGTGGGCGCGCTGGCCGGCGTCTCCCTGCTCCGCGACCTGCTCCTGCGGGCCTTCTCGGGGAGCCGCAACCCCGACCTGCTCGCGAAACTGGAGGAACTCCGGGTCAGCCGGGCCTCGCTGACGGCGGCCTTCGAGAACGAGCGCCGGCGCATCGAGCGCGACCTGCACGACGGCGCCCAGCAGGAACTCGTCGCGCTCGTCATGCGCCTGGGAATCCTGGAGGCCGCGGCGACGGCCACCGACCAGGAACGGATCGTCCAGCTGGCCCGCCAGGCCCAGGCCCAGGCCGAGCGCGCGCTCGAACGGCTGAGGGAGACGGTGCGCGACATCCACCCCAGCGAACTGAGCGATCTCGGTCTCGTCGCCGCCGTCCGGGAACTGGTGGCCAGATCACCGTTGCAGGTCGAACTGACCAGCACCGGTACGGACGCCCGGCTCTCCTCGCCGATCGCCGCGGCCGTGTACTTCACGGTCTCCGAGGCCCTGACGAACATCGCCAAGCACGCGGGCGTCGGCCGCGCCCGGATCGAGCTGCGGTGCACCGAGGGCGGCGTCCGCGTCCGGGTGGGCGACGACGGCGCCGGCGGCGCGCGGATCAGCACCGGATCCGGGCTCTCCGGGCTGCGTGAGCGGATGCGGAGCGTCGGTGGGAACCTCGAAATCATCAGCCCGCCGGGCGGCGGAACGGAGGTCGTGGCATCCGCCCCGGCCCAACCCCCGTGGTGACGGAATTCGACGAAGGAATTCGACCGGGAAAAGCGATGGGAAATCGATTGTGAGAATCATCCTGGCGGACGACAGTCTGCTGATTCGCGCCGGAATCCGGGAGATCCTGGTTTCCAGTGCCCATGACGTGATCCGCGAATGCGAGGACGCCGACGAACTGGTCGCCGCCGTCGACGAACTCGCCGCCGCCGGAGCCGCCCCCGACCTGGTGATCACGGACGTCCGCATGCCGCCCGGGAACACCGACGACGGACTCCGGGCCGCGATCGACATCCGGTCGCGGCACCAGGACCTGCCGGTCCTGGTCCTCTCCGCCTACGTCACGGGCCCGTACGTGCGCGAACTCCTGAACGGCCCGGGCGCCGACGGGGCGGTCGGCTACCTGCTCAAGGAGAAGGTGGGCAGAGTGGCGGACTTCCTGCGGGCCGTCGAGACGGTCGCCGACGGCGGAGTGGTGATCGACCCCGAGGTGGTTCGCCACGTCACCCGCGCCGACCCGCCCCGGGGCCCGCTCGCCCGGCTCACGACCCGCGAACAGGAGGTGCTCGCCCTCATGGCCGAAGGCCGCTCCAACGCGGAGATCGCGGCGGAGCTGTTCCTCTCGGGCGCCGCCGTGGCCAAACACGTGGGGAACGTCTTCCTGAAACTCGGCATGCCCTCCGGCGAGGACAACCGGCGGGTGAAGGCCATCCTGACCTGGTTCGCATACAACTAGGACTTCGACGCCGTTGCGCGTGGCGCGGCGCTGTCGTCGGCTTGCGGAGGTCGCGGGTGGTCGCCGGTGGTCAGCCGTAGGGGATGACGGCGAGGGGGCAGTGGACGTGGTGGATGGCGGCGTGGGCGACGGGGCCGAGGTGGTGGTGGCGGAGGGGGAGGTGGCGCAGGCGGCGGCCGACGACCAGGAGGCGGGCGGTGGCGGCCGCGTCGACGAGTTCGACGGCGGGCTTGCCGCGGACCAGGTCGGTGGTGACCTCGACGTCGGGGTTGCGGCTCCGGAGCGGGGCCAGGGCGGAGGTGAGGCCGTCCCGTTCGACGCCGGAGACCTCGCGCTCCAGGCCGCCGATGGCGTCGAAGGCCATGTACTCGCTGCCGGCCGGCGGGGACCAGACGTGGACGACGCGTAGGGGAGCGGAGCGCAGGGCGGCGGCCCGGAACGCGAACTCCAGCACCTCCTCGGCGGGGTGGGTCAGGTCGAGGCCGACGGTGACCGGGCCGTCCGGTTCGTCGTGGTCGGCGCGGACCAGGACGACCGGGCAGGCGGAGCGGCGCAGCACCTCCTGGCTGACCGAGCCGACCAGGAAGCCGCGCAGGGTGCCGAGCCCGCGGGAGCCGAGGACGAGGAGGGCGGCGCGGTGCGAGGCGGCCTCCAGGGCCTCGACCGGGTCGGCGGACACGGCGGCGGAGGCGACGGGGAGGCCGGGCACCAGGGCGGTCAGGGCGGACTCGCGCTCGGCGAGGTGGGCCAGGGCGCGGTGGTAGGTCTGGTCGCTGCCGACCACGTCCCGCTTGGGCCAGGGCCAGGCCTCCAGGACCTCCAGGGGGACGGCGCGGCGCTGCGCCTCGTGGGCGGCCCACTCGGTGGCGGTGAGGCTCTCGGGGGAGCCGTCGAAACCGACGACCACCGGGCCGGTGGGGCCGGTGGGGTCGACGGGGCCGGGGCCGGTGGCGCCGGCCGGCGGGGGTTCGGACACGGGGAGCTCCTCGGGTTCCGCGGCGCGGGGAGGGCCGTACCCGGCCGCCGGGGCCGCCTCGGGACTGCGACCCCAGTATCGGCGGTGGGCGGGGACGGCACCTCCCGGGGCGCTCAGGCCTGCTGCGGGGCCGGGTCCGAGGGGGTCGGGTCCGAGGGGGTCGGGTCCGAGAGGGGCGGGAGGAAGCCGTCGGCGAGGGGTTCGCCGGTGAGGGCGGCGTCGACCCGGGCGTGGATGTGGGCGAGCGTGGTGGGGCAGGTGAGCGGCTGGTCGCGGTGGCAGTTGAGCATGTGGGTCAGGACGGCCGCGGCGTGCTCCAGACGGCGGGCGCGGGCCAGCATCCCGGCGCGCTGGGCCTCCAGCAGGGCCCGGCGTTCGGCGGCCTGTGCGGTGGCGAGGACGGCGCTGGTGCCGGCCACCGGGATCATGCCGTCCACGTGCCAGAGCTGGACCAGGGCGAGGCGTTCCAGGGCCGCGCGGTCGTAGTAGCGGACCCGGCCGCGGCGGGTGGTGGGGGTGACCAGGCCGCACTCCTCGTAGTAGCGCAGGGCGGGGACGGAGAGGCCGAAGGCCGCCGAGACCTCGGTGATGGAGTGGAGGTCGGACATCCGTGGTTCCTTTCCGGGCTCGCCGCTTGCGCAGTCGCTCGCACCGCCCGCTCGCACCGTCCGCTTGCACCGCCCGCTTGCACTCAAGCGCACTTGAGCGAGAACGCTTAGGCAAGCCTAACTTCCGTGATGCGAAGGGTATCCGCCCATGCCTTCTCCGACCGCCGCAACGGTCAGCACGACCACACCGACACCGCCAGGGACAGGGGAAGCGACACCGACGCCGACTCGCGCGGCGCCGGCCTCCGGTGCGCTGCTGGTGCTCGGCTTCGTCCTGCTCAGCCTCAACAGCCGGGTCGCCTTCGGGCAGGTCGGCCCGCTCGCCCCGGTGGCCGGCTGGGGCGCGGGCACCGTCACCGTGCTGGCGCTGATACCCCCGCTCTGCATGGGCCTGTTCGCGCCGCTGGGCGCGCTGGCCCGGCGGCGGCTCGGCGAGGAGCGCGGGTTGTTCTGGGCGAGCGTGCTGCTGGTCGGCGGGGCGGTCGTGCGGACGCTGGGGATGCCCGGACTGTACGTGGGGACGGCGTTGGTGGCCGCCGCGGTGGCGGTGGTCAACGTGCTGATCCCGGTGTTCGTCCGGACCCGCTTCGCGCCCCGGCGGATCGGCACCATGATGGGCGTCTACGCGCTGTCCATGGGCGCCGGTTCGGCCGTGGTGGCCGCGCTGGTCGCGCCCGTCGCGGGCGCGTGGTCCTGGGAGGCGGCGATCGCGCTCGCCGTCGTCCCGGCGGTGCTCGCCGTGGTGGGTACGGCCCCGCAGCTGCGGGGCCCGCGGCCTTCCCCGTCGGCGGTCGCCCCCGTGGTGCGGCGGCCGGTCGGCCGGACGGCGCTGGCCTGGAGCCTGACCGCCTACTTCGGCATCCAGACCCTGGTCTTCTACGCCACCCTGGCCTGGCTGCCCACCATCCTGGTCGGCGCGGGCGTGAGCCGGACCACCGCCGGCACCGACCAGGCCGTGATGATCCTCGGCCTCGCCGTCGGCGGCTTCCTCGCGCCCGTCCTGGCCGCCGCCCGCCGGAACCAGCGTCCGCACATCCTCGGGGTGGTCGCGGTCTGCGTGCTCGGTCTGCTCGGCCTGCTGCTCGCCCCCGCCGCCGGGGCGCCGGTCTGGGCCGGGATCCTCGGCATCGGCATGGGTGGCGGGCAGGCCCTGGCCGGGGTGCTGTTCACTCGCCGGGGTACCGACCACGACCACGTCGCGGCGCTGTCCACGATGGCCCAGACCGGCGGCTACCTGATCTCCGCGGCGGGCCCGGCGCTGCTCGCCGTCCTGCACGGCTCCACCGGGGCGTGGACGGTTCCGCTGCTCGCGCTGATCGGCCTGCTGCTGGTGGGCGCGGTGCTGAGCATGCGGGCGGGGCACGACGGGGGGTACGGCGGTGGGCGCGGTGGGGAGCGCGGTTGAAGGATTTTCTCGTCGCGCTGTCACACTCGGGCGCCGGGATCCGTCGGGTCGGTGAGAGCACACCGGACACCTGAGAGGAACACGACCATGAGCACCGACCTGAGCACCGACCCGAGCACCGACCGCGCCGACCGCACTGCCCGCTCGATCACCGCCGAGATCCCGCTGCGCCCCCGGATGGCCACCGACCCGAGCGCGCTGGTCCCCGAACTCGCCGACGTGTCGGCCGCGTTGTTCCGGGCGGTCGGCAACCGCTCGCTCCCGCGCGGCACCGTCAGCCTGGTCCAGCTGCGGGCCGGGCAGCTCGCCGGCAGCACCTACCTGACCGTCCTGCACACCGGGTTCCTGCGCAAGGCCGGTGAGTCGGAGGAGCGGATCACCTCGGTGGCCAGCTGGCAGGACTCGCCGTACCTGACCGCACCCGAGCGGGCGGCCCTGGCGTTGGTGGACGCCGTCCTGCGGCCGAACCCGGACGGCGAGCGGGTGTCGGACGAGCTGTACGCCGAGGTCGCCGCGCACTACGACGAGAAGGCGCTGGCCACGCTGATGCTGGCGATCGGCCAGGTGAACTTCTTCACGGCGATCGCGCTGATCGCCAAGCCTGTCCCCGGGAAGGCGTTCACCGACCCCTGGTCCTGAACTCCGAGGGTCTGAACTCCGGCCCGGGACCGGCCCGTCGGGCGTTTCGCCCGGCGGGCCGGTCCCGTGTTTCAGCGTGCGGCCGTGTTTCAGCCGGCGGCGAGGAGGCCGGAGACCAGGGCGCGCAGTCCGTCGCGGTAGGTGTCCTGGGCGGTGAGGGCCTCCCAGTGGCCGGCGACCTGGGCCAGGCGGGGGTGGACGGCCGGGTCGAGGCCGGCGAAGACCTGCTCGCGGTAGGTGGGGCGGTCGTCGGCGGTGCGGCGCCTGGCGGCGGTGGTGCGGACCACGATCTCCCCGGCGGTGTAGTACCAGATCGCGCGGTAGCCCTGGGCGGCGCGTTCCGGGGTCAGGCCGCAGTCGACCAGTCCGTCGACGATCTGCTCGACGAACCAGAGGGCGTGGGTGGAGAACAGGTCGTCGGCGGCCAGGACTTCGACGATCCAGGGGCAGGCGGCGAGCGCGTCATGGATCGCGGCGGCCGCGGTGAGGACGCGCTCGCGCGGGTCGGCCGGGAGTTCGACCGGGTGGAGGGTGCGGGCGGCGTAGTCGTCGAGCAGCAGGACGAGCAACTCCTCCTTGTTGCGCACGTGGTGGTAGAGCGCCATCGGGGTGCTGCCGATGTCGGTGGCCAGGCGGCGCATGGTCAGTCGCTCGACGCCCTCCTCGGCCACGATCCGGCGGGCCGTCTCGACGACCTCCTCCCGGGAGATGCGGGGAGGACGGCCGGTGGCCTTGCGGGGAGTGGGGGAGGGCTGCTGCATGCCCTCATCATGCCCCGTCCGGGGGGTCCGTGGTGCCTCGCCCGCCCTGTGCGGCTCGACAGGGGAGAGCCTCCGAGGGTACTTTCCTTACATGTACAGAAACTCGCGAGGCCGACCCGGCCTGGTGCTCGCGGCGGTCACCGTCGCCCAGTTCGTCTTCGCCCTCGACATGTCGGTGGTCAACGTCGCGCTGCCCGCGATCCGCGACGGCCTGGGCTTCGCCCCGCTCGACCTCTCCTGGGTCGTCCACGTCTACGCGCTCACCTTCGGCGGGCTGTTACTGCTGGGCGGCCGCGCCTGCGACCTGTACGGGCGGCGGCGGTTGCTGGTGCTGGGGCTGGCCGTCTTCGGGCTCTGCTCGCTCGCGGGCGGGCTGGCCCAGCACCCGTGGCAGCTGGTCGCCGCCCGGGCCGGGCAGGGCGTGGGCGCCGCGGCGGCCGCTCCCGCCGCGCTGGCGATGCTCACCACCGCCTTCCCCGAGGGCCCCCGGCGGGTCCGCGCCCTGGGGGTGTGGAGCGCCGCCAACGCCGCCGGGGGCGCGCTGGGAGTGCTGGCCGGCGGGGTGCTGACCGAGTACGCCAGCTGGCGCTGGGTCATGCTGGTCAACCTGCCGATCGTGGCGACGGCGCTCGCGCTGCTGCCCCGGGGGATCGGGGCCGGGGCGCAGCCCGTCCGGCGGGAACGGCTGGACGTGCTCGGCGCGGTGCTGGCCACCGGGGGAGTCGGGCTGCTGGTGTTCGGCGTCGTCCGGACCGAGAGCCGGGGGTGGGGCTCGCCGGCCACCCTGGCCGCGCTGGGCGCTGCCGTCGCGCTGCTGGTCGCCTTCGTGGTCACCGAACTCCGTTCCCCCGCACCGCTGTTGCGGCTCGGGCTGCTGCGCAGTCGCTGGGTCGCCGGGGCGAACGTGCTGGTGTTCCTGGCCGCCGCCGGGCAGTTCGCGGCCTTCTACTTCGTCTCGCTCCACCTCCAGCAGGTGCTCGGCCTGGGCGCCGCCGCCACCGGGGCCGCGTTCCTGCCGTTCTCCGCCGGGCTGGTGGCGGGCTCGCTGCTCGCGACCCGGATCACCGCGCACCGCAGCCCGCGGGTGGCCCTGGTGCCCGGGGCCGTACTGGCCGCCGCCGGGCTGGGCTGGTTCGCGCTGATCAGCCCGGACGGCGGGTTCCTCGGCGACGTCCTGGGCCCGTCCCTGGTCACCAGCCTCGGCACCGGGCTGGTGCTGGCCCCCGTCGCCGCCGCCGCGACCACCGGTGTCGCACCCCGCGAGGCCGGGGCGGCCTCCGGCCTGCTCAGCAGCTCGCGCCAACTCGGCGGCTGCGTCGGGCTGGCGGCCCTGGCCACCCTCGCCGCCCACCGCACCGCCTCGGCCGCTGCCTCGACTACCGGATCGACTGCCGGCTCGACCGCCGGATCGGCCACCGGCCGGGCCGCCTTGGACGCCGGGTACGCCCTCGGGCTGGCCGCCGGCGCCGTGCTGTTCGCGCTGGCGGCGGTCGTCGCCGTCACCGTCCTGCCCCGGCGGCGGCCCGGTGTGCCCGAGGGGCGTCCGCTCGTCGCCGGGGAACGCCACGAAGAACTCCGACTGGAAGGAACCTCCTCATGACCACCACCCCGATCGCCGTCGTCGACCTGTTCGCCTCGGCGCTGCACTTCCGCCCCGACGGCGAACTGCGGTCCACCGAACGGCGGATGGCCGGCGGTGGTGCCGGCACCGAGGGCGCCTGGCAGGTCGCGGCGTTCCACGTGGAGACCGACGCCGACGTGCACGCCGACCACTGGGAGATGCACCCGGAGGCGGAGGAGGCGGTGTGCTGCCTGGCCGGCGGTGCCCGGGTCTTCTTCCGGCCGGTCGAGCCCGGAGCGGCCGAGGAGTTGGTGCGGCTGGCGGCCGGGAGCGCCGTGGTCGTCCCGCGCGGCCGCTGGCACCGGCTCGAACTCGACGGCCCCAGCGACCTGATGTCGATCACGCTGCGGGCGGGGACCCGGTTGGAGCGGCGGGGCGCCGAGGGCTGACCGCCGGGCCGGGGTGGCCGGTAGCCGCGGCGCGGATCCCGGGAGGGTTACTGGAACGCGGCGACGGCCCTCCGCCCGTGGGGTGGAGGGCCGTCGTGTGGCAACCTGCGGCGTCCGGGTCGGATGACGGATCGTCAGACTGCGGCGCGGGCGGCCTTGGTGCGGGCGGAGTCGAAGACGGCGGCCGGGTTCCCGTAGTACAGCCACGGGCCGGCGATCTCCCGGCCCATCCCGCGGAAGAGGTCCAGGGCCTGCGCCGGGCGCCCGTTCTCGATCAGGGCGTGGCCGATCCAGCCGCGCGCCGCGACGATGCCGGGGTGGGCGGGATCGGCGGCCGCCAGGTCGAGCAGGGCCGCGTCCACGGCGGCCGTGTAGGCGGGGGAACGGTAGAGCGAGGAGGCGGACCTGTCGCGCAGGATCTGCTCCCAGTACGCCCGCAGCTTGAGTGCTGTCAGCAGGCTGCCGGCCGGTGCGCCGGCGATCGCCTTGTCGGCGAACTCGTGCATCAACTCGTTGCTGCCGAGCCACTTCTCGCACCAGTACTGCAGGGCGGAGGTGTGCGCGCCGATGTGGTGGGGCTCGCGGGCCACGATCTCGGCCCACAGCGCGCGGTAGCGCTCGTGCGACCAGCCCTGGCCCATCGCGATCGACTGCTGTGCCACCCAGGCGTTCGGGTCCCCGGCCGGGGCGAGCCGGACCGCCTCGTACGACACCTCCTCGGCCTCCTGCAGCACCTGGTGGAAGCCCATGGCCTGCTCGCGGGTCACCTGCGAGGCGTACTTCGCGGTGCGGATCTGCCACGCCCGCTTGACCAGCGCCTCGGTGTGCACCTGGGCGGCCTGGGGGTTGTCCGGCTGCTCCTCGCGCCAGTCCCGGAGCCAGCCGTCGTCGGTGGCCGCGAGGCGGCTGAACGGGCCCATCCGGGAGTAGCGGGTGCTCCAGTCGCCGTCGCCGCCCGAGAGGTGGGCGGCGGCCGGGCGCCAGTCCCCGGCCCTGGCCGCGTCCAGCGCCGCCCGCGCCGCCGGGTTGGTGGGTTCGTCGCCCACCTCGACCAGTTCGGCGCGCGGCACCAGACCCGCCGCGGCCGCTTCGAGCCCCCTGGAGGCCTTGCGGCGCTTGTTGAGCCAGAGGCCCAGCCTGACGAGGAGGATGACGAGGGGGACGATGACGAACGGGTGGGACATGTACCTGCTTCTCCACGGAACTTCTTCGCACAGGTGTGCGTTCGGTGAAGATCGTACCGTTCGGGTACGGAGCCGTGAACGGTGTGCGCATCGAAGGACCGTCCGGGTTTCCGCTGCTCCTCGCACGCGCGTCCGGCCCGGGGGGTGAACGATCGCCGGGTCGCGCCGATCCCCGGGCGGAGGCGGTAAGTTGGCGGCTGCCGATTGTGGGGAGGACCACTGACGTGAGCACCGACGAGGCTGCGCTCGGCAGCGCCGTCAAGGCCGTCATCGCCGCCGTGAGTGCCGATGACGTGGCCGGGCTGTACCAGGCGGTGATGCCGCCGGCGGGTGAGGACACCCCTCCGGCCGAGGTCGCCCGATGGTTCGGGCTGCTCCTCGTCCACCTGGCGCTCACCGCCGCGTCCGCTTCGGAACTGGAGCGCGGCAGTTCCCGGGAGAGGGTCTCGGAGTGGCTCGGGGAGGTGCTGGGGCCCGTACCGACCCCGGCGCTGCTGCGCGCCGGGGATCCGAGCCGCATCGACCACGTCGAGGCGGTGAGTGCCGCGGAGAGCTACGCCCGGTGCCGGGAGTACGCCGTCGACCTGATCCGGCTGGGCCTGGTCGACCCGACCGAGGAACCGGACGAGCGGGGCGTCGAGGCCCACTGCGCGGTGACGAACGACAAGCAGATGCGGATCACCGTGATGGCGATGCTCGGCCGCCTCGGCGCCGGTCCCGGCGTGCGCGGTTGACGGAGCCGCGCTTCGTCGTGGGGCCGGGCTACGCGCTGTACCAGGGGCCGCTGGCGGACAGTGCGCCGCACCGGCACGCCGCGTTCCAGGTCGCCGTGGCGGCGCCGGGCGGCGAGGTGACGATCGCGGACGGCGCCGGGGTCAGGCACCGGGGTGAGGCGGTGGTGGTGGCGCCGATGGTGCGGCACCGGATGGCGCCGACCCGCCGGGTGCTGGTGTTCTACGTCGGCCCGCGCTGCGTGTTCGCGGACCGCCTGCGGGCGGAGCAGGTCGACGGTGTCCGGGTGGCGCCCCGGTGGCGGGAGTTGACGGAGGAGGACGTCCGTCCGTCCGGGGTGCTGCCGTCGGCCGAGGTGGACGCCCGGCTGCGGGCGGCGATGGAGGCGCTCGCGGGCGACCGGGTCGCGCTGCCGGGGCTGGCCGCGCAGGTCGGGCTCTCGCCGCAGCGGCTACGGGCGCTGGCCCGGCGGCAGTTGGGGGTGCCGCTGGCGCGCTGGCGGATCTGGCTACGGCTGGCCCGCGCGGCCGACGCGTTGGGCGAGGGGTGCACGCTCGCCGAGGCGGCGGTCGCGGGCGGCTTCGCGGACCAGGCGCACTTCACCCGGCAGATGCGGGAGATGACCGGGCTCACGCCGTCGCAGGTGCTGCCGGTGCTGCGCGCCTCGGGCCCGGGCCGAAGGTCGCCGGGCCCGAGCGGTTCGCGCCCGGCGGCCTGCTCGCTTCCGGCCTACGCGCGGTGGGCCTAGGCGCGCCCGGCCTACCCGCGGTGGGCCACGTAGATCGACATCGAACCGGTGACCGTCGCGACCGTCTCGGCCTCGCGCACGCCGTGGAACCCGGCCTCGGCGATCAGCCGCGGCAGGATGCCGTCCGCGTTCGGCTGGGTGTCCTCCTTGCCGTCCGCCAACTGCACGATGCGGAAGGCCAGGCGCATGGCCGTCGTGCGCTGGCGCCCGTAGTCGGCGATCACCAGCTTGCCGCCGGGGCGCAGCGCCGCGTGCACGGACGCGAGGACGGCCCGCTTCATGGGGACGGGGCACTGGTGCAGGACGAGGCTGGAGACGACGGTGTCGGCGGCCCCGGTGCCGACCAGATCGGCGACGGCGTCGCCCATGCCGGTCAGCCACTCGGGGCCGGGGACCGGCGCGGGGCCGGAGTCGGAGCCGGGGCCGGTGGCGGCGGCCTTGCGGCGGGCCAGTTCGAGCGTGCCCGGGTCGGGATCGACGCCGATGACGCGGGCACGCGGCTCGACGCGGTTGAGGAGCAGGGCCAGCGAGCCGGTGCCGCAGCCGACGTCGACGATCACGTCCTCGGGGCGCGGGGCCGCGTGCATGGCGAGCAGGCTGCGCCAGAGGCGTTCGCGGGTGGGGGAGACGATGGGGTCGTAGAGGCGCAGCGGGGCGAGGCGGCCGGCGGCGGGGGTGAAGGCGCGATCGGTCATGAGGGCCAGTCTCGGGGGCGGTCGCCGTGAGGTCTTGAACGAATCGCTCGCCCACCACGCCGGCAGCGCGGGGGAGCGGCCGCCGCGGGTCAGCGGCGCCGGCCCGCGTAGGCGGGGGAGACCAGCGCGATCAGCACCGCGGCCACGCCGACCTGGAGCAGGTGCCGGATCCAGTCGATCCCGCCGGTGTGCCGCACTCCGAAGTACGAGGTGGCGGCATTGCCGAGCACCGCTCCGGCCGCGCCGACCAGGATGGTCAGCCACAGGGGCACGGGCTGGCGGCCGGGCAGCACGAGCTTCGCCAGCAGGCCTACCACCAGTCCCGCGACCAGGGCCCACAGAATCGTCATGGTCTCTCCTTCGGGTCGTTGTCGTTCTTCGTCGTTCTTCGCCAACGCCCGCCGTCTGCCCCGTCCTTGGGACGTCATGCCCGTCGCCCTGAGTTTCGGGCCGGGGGGTTTGGCCGGCCGGATCGGGGTCACACGAGGAACGGGTCGGCAGGGAACGGCCCGGACGGCA
This sequence comes from Kitasatospora sp. NPDC001309, assembly GCF_042896295.1. NCBI lineage: Bacteria > Bacillati > Actinomycetota > Actinomycetes > Kitasatosporales > Streptomycetaceae > Kitasatospora > Kitasatospora sp. NPDC001309. The sequence goes on from NZ_JBIAXC010000026.1 coordinate 47,474, forward strand.
CGGCCTCCTCCCCTCGGGGCCGCCGTTCGGGCCGCCGCCGACAGTTCAGAGCCCGGCCACCGTGACGACCGCACCCGGCGGCCGGGCGGCCCGTGCGTCCCGGGGGACGCACGGGCCCGTTGGACGGTCAGCCGAGGGCGTCCAGGTGCCGGTGGAGTTCCTTGTGTCCCGCCGCGTCGGGGTGCAGGCCGTCGACGAGCAGGTGGGGCTGGTCGCGGAGCGGCTCCCACAGGTCGAGGAAGTCGAGGTGGTGGTCCGCGCACCAGGCCCGCAGGGCCGTGCGCAGGGCGAGCGCCCGGTCCGTGGTGAAGCGCAGGCCCTCGTAGTCGCCGGTGCGGGTCTCGTCGAGCCAGACCGGCCCGACGACGACCAGGCGGGCGTTGTGCCGCCGGGCGGTCGCGGCCAGCGAGTCGAGGTGGGCGGTGAGGTGGGCGAGCCCGTCGTGGCCGTCGCCGGGCCCGGCGAGCGGCACGGCGGAGTCGTTGATCCCCGCCGCCACGATCAGCGTGTCCGGGTGACGGGGAGGTAGGAGCGCGGGGGTCTGCGCGCTGACGTCCGCCAGGGTGCTGCCGGGGACGGCGAGGTTGAAGACCCGGTTCTGGGTCTCGTTCGCCGCGATGTGGGCCGCCGCCAGGTGCCCGGTCCAGCCGCCCTGGGGGTCGCAGCGCCCGTAGGCGATGCTGTCGCCGACGATGACGATGCGTGCCGCCGAGCGTAGCGGGTTCGCGTCCAGGTAGGCCCAGGCGGTCTCGCCCGAGGTGAGCAGGACCTGTCGCCGGGCGTAGTCGGCGACCTCGTACGCGTCGGCCGCGGCCAGCTCCTCGTCGGTCAGCCGCAGGACGGCGCCCTCGACCGTGCTGCCGAGCCTGCGTTCCAGGGTCAGGTGCACGTCCTGGCCGCTGGTGGCGATGACGGCCTCGTCGGTGATGGCGAGGGGCCTGGTCGCGTACCCGGCCAGGGCGGCCGGGGTGGTAGCGACGGTGCGCCCGAAGAGGGCGGTCTGGACCTGCCGGTCCAGCAGCGTGCCGAAGGAGAACAGGAGGTGGGGCTGGGACTCGGTCACCGTGACGCCGTGGCCTTTCACTTCACTCGGAATGATCAACTCACTCTCCCACACGCCTCGGGCGTGGCTCAGCGTCGGTGGCGGCCCCGGTGGCGGGCGGCCGGGGCGGCCGGGGTGGACGGCCGGGCCGGGAGGAAGAGGCGGGCCGCCTCCCGGCCCAGGTTGACGCCGATGGCGAGGGACAGCGCGGTGGCGGTGGCGTGCCCGAGGCCGCTGAGCCCGGCCTCCGGTTCGCCGCGGACGAAGGCGAGCAGCCCGAAGTACAGCAGCGAACCGGGCAGCAGCGACCCCAGGGCCGCCGTGACGTACGGCAGCACCGAGCTGCCCCGGTGGCGGGCCATCAGCTGGCCGGACAGGCCGACCAGGACGGCGGCCAGTCCGGTGGCCATGATCGGCTCCGCGCCCGCGTCGGCCAGCACGGAGTATGTGGTCCAGCCCGCGGCGCTGTTGACCAGGACGGCCGGCAGGGTGGCCGGCTCGGTGTTGAGCAGCACCGCGAAGGTCAGCGCGAGCAGGACGGCGGCCGCGAGTTGCAGCGGCGGGTTGGCGGGGGCGGCCGGGTCGCTCTGGGCGGCCAGGTCGGCGCCGTTGTTGACCCCGATGTACAGCACGGTCATCACCCCGACGACCACGCCCGCCAGGAGGTACAGCACCTCCAGCAGCCGGGCGGCGGCGGTGAGGTAGAAGCCCGCGAGGCCGTCCTGCACGGCCGCGACCATCGGCCAGCCGGGCAGCAGCGCGTACAGCCCGCCGGTGATCACCACCGAGCCGCGCAGCTGCAGGTGGTTGAAGGACATCAGGATGCCGACCACCGCGGCCGGGGTCGCGGCGGCCGCGATCCGGTAGAACTCCGGCAGGTCGTGCCGTTCGACCCGGGCGGCCAGCAGACCGCCCACCATGGTGGTGACCACGGCGCTCACGAACACCAGCCAGGCCCGGGCGTCGGCCCGGCCGCCGACCAGCAGGGTGGCGACGCCGGCCAGCAGTCCGGAGGAGAGCACCAGGACCCAGGCCGGGTAGTGGCGGCAGTGCCGGCGCACGGCGCGCAGTCGTCGGTGGGCGTCGTCCACGGCGAGCCCGCCCGCGGTGATCTCGGTGACCAGCCGGAACAGCGCGGCCAGCCCGGCGTAGTCCCCGGTGGGGCGGCGGACGAAGCGCTCGGCCGTCACCGGCGGGTCGCCCTGCCCCGGTAGGTAGGAGATCGCGACCCGGGTGAAGGCGACCTGGGGGTCGCAGGGACGGACCCGGTACGTTCGCGCCACGGCGAGCATGGCCGCTTCGACGTCCTCGGCGCCCTCACCGCAGGTCAGCATCAACTCGCCGACCAGCAGGGTCAGTCCGAGCACGGCGGCGACCACGGCGGGCCCCGGATCGGCCGCACCCTCGTCCTCCTCCTCGCCGTGCCCGGCCGCCGGGTGGGCGGAGTTCGGCGAACGCAGCAGCGGCAGCATCTGCTCCGGCCAGCGGACCGCGCCGCCCGCGGGCCGGGGCGGTCTTCCGGAGAGGGGATCGCCCTCCTCCGTTGCGCCCGGTCCGCCCTGCGGCGGCACCCGCGGCCCGTCCGGCGCGCTCGGCCCGCCCGTGTCGGCCCGCGCACCGCTCTCCTCGTGTTCCGGCATCGTCGCTCCCTGACCACCCCCCAGATTCGGCTACTTTCGGCTTCCATTCGACTACCCAAGGCCATCACTTCGTGAACGTCACACCCGGAGTGCGGAAAGATCCGCGCGCCCTGACGGAGTCGGCTGTCGGGTGGGTGCCCGGGCATGTCGCGAACCGGGGCATTCTTTCGCGATCCGGGGGCAGAAGGCCGGGCACACAACCCCGACCGAGGAGGCCGGACATGCTCCCGCTGCTGTTGGTGCTTCTGCTCGCACTGATCCTGTTCGGTGCCGGCTTCGCTCTCAAGGTGCTCTGGTGGGCAGCCGTCATCGTGCTGGTCGTCTGGTTGCTCGGCTTCGTCGCCCGAGGGACCTCGTCGACCGGCGCGCGGGGCCGTTGGTACCGCTGGTAGCCGCTCACGGAGCGGCCGGCGGCGGTCGGCCGCTCCGCGCCGAGGGGCCGTCCGGTCGGGCGGCCCCGTTGTCCTTGCGCCCAGGCGGGCGGGCCCGCAGCGGCTCCCGTGCGACGGTATGACGGGACCTCCGGTACCCCCGCCCGACGGGGTGGTGCGCCCCGGTCGCGTGGAGGTCCGGTGGAGGGCCGGGCCGGCGTCTCCGGCGGCTTCTCCCGGCCTGGTGGCGGCCGTTCCCGGCGGAACGGCCGCTGGGGTAGCCTCCGTCGGGGTACCCACCGCACCCGGAGCGCGGACCGGCCACGTCCGGTCCGCCCGGCGGTGTTCACGACCGGATGCCGGGCCGAGGCCCCGCGTTCTACGGAGGCGACGTTCGATGGCTGTCCCGACCACGACCGACGGCCCACGGCAGCGCCCAGCGGGCGAGCCGGAGACGGCATTGGTGAACGAGCCCGAACTGCGCCAGCTGCTCGCCGGGTTGACGGCCGTCCGGGACGGTGACTTCAGCACGAAGCTGCCCGACGACGAGCACGGGTTGCTGGGCGAGATCGCCTCGGTGTTCAACGGGATGGTCGACCAGCTGTCGCACTTCACCTCGGAGGTGACCCGGGTCGCCCGGGAGGTCGGCACCGAGGGCCGGCTCGGCGGGCAGGCCAAGGTGCCGGGCGTGTCGGGCACCTGGGCGGACCTCACCGACTCGGTCAACGCGATGGCCGGCAATCTCACCTTCCAGGTGCGCGGGATCGCCCAGGTGACCACGGCGGTGGCCCGCGGCGACCTCACGCAGAAGATCGAGGTCGACGCCCGGGGCGAGATCCTGGAGTTGAAGAACACCGTCAACACGATGGTCGACCAGCTCTCCTCCTTCGCCGGGGAGGTGACCCGGGTGGCCCGGGAGGTCGGCACCGAGGGCCGGCTCGGCGGGCAGGCCAAGGTCGAGGGCGTCTCGGGGACGTGGCGGGACCTCACCGACTCGGTGAACTCCATGGCGGGCAACCTCACCGGCCAGGTCCGTGCGATCGCCCAGGTGGCCACCGCGGTGGCCGAGGGCGACCTCTCGCAGAAGATCACCGTCACCGCGCGCGGGGAGATCCTGGAGTTGAAGGAGACCATCAACACGATGGTCGACCAGCTCTCCTCCTTCGCCGACGAGGTGACCCGGGTGGCCCGGGAGGTCGGCACCGAGGGCCGGCTCGGCGGGCAGGCCAAGGTCGGGGGCGTCTCCGGCACCTGGAAGCGGCTCACCGAGAACGTCAACGAGCTGGCGGGCAACCTGACCCGGCAGGTCCGGGCGATCGCCGAGGTCACCAGCGCCGTCGCGGCCGGCGACCTGACCCGCTCGATCACCGTGGATGCCTCCGGCGAGGTCGCCGACCTCAAGGACAACGTCAACTTCATGGTCGAGTCGCTGCGCGAGACGACCCGCGCCAACGAGGAACAGGACTGGTTGAAGACCAACCTGGCCCGGTTCTCCGCGCTGATGCAGGGCCGACGCGACCTGGGCGTCGTCGCCGAGTCCGTGATGGACGAACTCGCCCCGCTGGTCGGCGCCCAGTGCGGCGCGTTCTACCTCGCCGAGGACGGCGGCGGGGGGACGGTGCTCCAACTGGTCGGCTCCTACGCGTTCCCCGACGGCGAGCGGCCCACCCGCTTCCGGCTGGGCGAGTCCTTCGTCGGCCAGGCGGCGCGCAGCCGGCGGACCATCGCGGTGGGCGCCCTGCCGCCCGGCTACCTGGCCGCCTCCTCCGGCCTCGGCCGCACCGAGTCGCTGTCGCTCATCGTGCTGCCGATCGTGGTCGAGGGGCAGGTCCTCGGCGTCATCGAGCTGGCCTCCGTACTGCCGTTCACCCAGGTCCACCGGGACTTCCTGGACCAGCTGATGGAGACCATCGGCGTCAACGTGAACACCATCATCGCCAACGCCCGGACGGACGAGCTGCTCGGCGAGTCCCAGCGGCTCACCGCCGAACTCCAGGCCCGGTCGGCCGAGTTGCAGGCCCGGCAGGAGGAGCTCCAGTTCTCCAACGCCGAACTGGAGGACAAGGCGGAGCTGCTGGCCGCCCAGAACCGGGACATCGAGACCAAGAACCTGGAGATCGAGCAGGCCCGCCAGGAGCTGGAGGAGCGTGCCCACCAGCTGACCCTCGCCTCGAAGTACAAGTCCGAGTTCCTCGCCAACATGAGCCACGAACTGCGGACCCCGCTCAACAGCCTGCTGATCCTCGCCCAGTTGCTGGCGCAGAACCCCACCCGCAACCTGAGCGCCAAGCAGGTCGAGTACGCCGGCATCATCCACTCGGCCGGCTCCGACCTGCTCCAGCTGATCAACGACATCCTCGACCTGTCCAAGGTCGAGGCCGGGAAGATGGACCTCAGCGTCGACGCGGTACCGCTGCAGACCCTGTTGGACTACGTCGAGGCCACCTTCCGCCCGATGACCGGGCAGAAGAACCTCGCCTTCGCGGTCCGCACCGCCAACGGGGTCCCCGGCGAACTGCGCACCGACGACTACCGCTTGCGGCAGGTGCTGCGCAACCTGCTGTCCAACGCCGTCAAGTTCACCGAGCACGGCCGGGTCGAGCTGCGGATCGAGCCCGCCACCGCGGCCGAACTCCCCGACGGCGTACGGCGCGGCGTGCCGGTGCTCGCCTTCCGGGTCACCGACTCGGGGATCGGCATCGCGCCCCAGCACCTGGAGACCGTGTTCGGGGCCTTCCAGCAGGCCGACGGCACCACCAGCCGCAAGTACGGCGGAACCGGCCTCGGACTGTCCATCAGCCGGGAGATCGCCTACCTGCTCGGCGGCGCGATCACCGTCGAGAGCAGCCTGGGCCGGGGCAGCGTCTTCACCCTCTACCTGCCCGTGGTCCACGCGGAGGTCGCCGTCCCCGAGGCCCCGACGGCGGCCGTGGAGCCGAACGACGGCGTCTGCGCACGGCCCGCCGCGGACCAGGCCCACGAACCGGCCGACCGCTCGTCCGCGGGCCGGCCGCGTCGGCTCCTGGTGGTCGAGGGGCGGCCCAGCGGGCTGCTGACCCTGGTGGCGGAGAACGCCGTCGCCGACCTCGCCCGCTACTCCGCCGGGCACCGGGAGGTCGAGATCATCACCGCCGTCGGTGCCCAGGAAGCCGCCACCGCGCTGGCCACCGCCCCCTGCCACTGCGTCGTCCTGGAACTGGACCTACCGGACGGCACGGCAGCGACCCTGCTGTCCGAGATGGAGGGCGACCCGGCGCTGCACACCGTGCCGGTGCTGGCGCACAACAACCGGAGCGTCGCCGTCCAGCACCCGGACGCGGTCACCCGCCCAGGCGGGCGACCGCTGGAACTGCTCGCCAGCCTCGACGAACTGCGCGAGCGGATCGCCCTCCACATGAGCGCCGACCACCCCGGCGGCGCGCTCCCGTCGGTCCGCGACGGGGACCGGGTCCAGGCCTGGAGCCCCGCCACCGGGCCGGCCCTCGCCGGGCGTACGGCGCTGGTGGTCGACGACGACGACCGCAACCTGTACGCGATCACCAGCATCCTGGAACTGCACGGGATGCGGGTCCTCCAGGCCGAGAACGGGCGCGCCGCCCTGGAGTCGCTGACCGCCCACCCCGGCATCGACGTCATCCTGATGGACGTGATGATGCCCGAGATGGACGGGTACACGGCCACCGCGGCGATCCGCGCGATGCCCGAGCACGAGGGGCTGCCGATCATCGCCGTGACCGCCAAGGCGATGCTCGGCGACCGGGAGAAGAGCCTGGCCGCAGGGGCGAGCGACTACATCACCAAGCCGGTGGACGCGGACGAGGTGATCAACCGGATCACCCACCACCTCACCCGGTAGCCGCCGTCCGGAGCCGCCGTCCACGACCCAGGAGCCCACCACCGTGCAGCACCCACCGGAGCAGCCCGCAGCCGATCGCGCTCGGGCGGCGGACCCGGCCACCGTCCTGCCCAGGGTCGGCGCCCAGCGCACCCCGGCCGGTCCGCAGCCGGTCGGCGACGCAGCCCCGCCCGGCGAGGCGTCCCCGTCGTACGGTCCGGAACCGACGGCCCGCCCGGCAGCCCCGGGCGGCCCGGACCCGGACCCGGACCCGGACCCGGACCCGGACCCGACGGCGACCGCCATGGGCCGGCTCGCCAGCACGGTGGAGTGGCTGCGCCGGGAACTCGACCAGGCCCAGGCCGACTCGGCGGGCCGCGCCGTGGTCGAGCTGGCCGTCGGCGTCCTGGTGGAACGGCTGCGCTGCGGCCCCACCGAGGCCGCCCGCCAGCTGGAGGGCCTCGCCGAGCAGGCCGGGGTGACCACCCTGGCGCTGGCCGCCGACCTGGTCAACCAGGTCGCGGCCGACCGGATCTCCGCACTCGCCCGCGACTTCGTCGCCGGTACGGCCGTCCGTACCACGGACCCGGTCGCCCGCCGGCTGCGCAGCATCGAGGCCGACACTGTCGCGGGCGGCGACGCCGAGAGCGCGGCCCGCTCCATGCTGGAGCACGCCCTGCGGCCGCTCGGCGTGGCCGCGGTGGCCGTCTGGGCCGCCCATCCCGACCTCTCGCTCTCCCTCGCGGGCAGCGCCGGGTTCCAGCCGGAGGAGGCCCGCCGCTGGCGCCACGTACCCCCGGGCGTGCCCACGCCGGCCCGCCGGGCGCTGGACGAACGAGGCACCGTCGCCTACCCCGTGCTCGCCGACGCCTCGCTGCCCTCGATCGGCCAGCACGACGTCCGCGGCGGTCGGCTGGCCGTGCCGGCCGGGGTCGGCGGCCGGCTGATCGGCGTGCTGGAGCTCTGCTGGAACGAGGAACTCCCCGAGCGCTCCCAGCCCCTGCAACGGCAGTTCGAGGCGCTCGCCGAGGTGGCCGCCGCCACCCTGGAGTCCTGGGACGGACGGGAGTTCTCCGCCACCGATCCCGCGGACGCCCAGTTCGACGAACTGCGGCAGCTGGCCGACGGACTGTTCGACCCCTGCCTGGTCCTGCGGCTCGCCCCGGACCACGACGGACTCCCGCCCCGGTTCGTGATCCGGCACGTCAACCCGTCCTTCGCGGACTTCGCCGGCCGGCCGACGGTGGCCATCGTGGGTCGCCGACTGCTGGAGGCCTACCCGCTGGCGGCCGCACCGGGCGGTCTGGCCGAGATGGTCGAGCACGTCTTCGCCACCGGCGAGCCCTTCCGTACCCAGGACATGCGGCTGGCCGCCCTGGTCGACGGGGTGCCGCTGACCGCCCGGGCCCAGGTGGGCATCAGCCGGCACGGCACCCACCTGGTGGTCGTCTGGCGGCTCGACGACGGTACCCCGCGGGTCGCCCGACTGCTCCAGCACGCCCAACGCCTCGGCCGCATCGGCGGCTTCGAGGAGAACCTGGCGACCCGTCGGATCGACTGGAACGAAACCCTGTTCGAGCTGCACGGGCTCGCGCCGACCGACCGGCCGATCGCCCTCGACCAGCTCGCCGAGCACGCCCACCCGGACGACCGGCAGACCATCGGCCGCTTCCTGCGGACGCTGCTGCACCACCGGCGGCCCGCCTCCACCGCCTTCCGCCTCCAGCGCGCCGACGGGGTCACCCGGCACATCCGGGTGGTGGCGGAACCGGTGCACGACCCGGACAGCGGACTGCGCGTGGTCCGCGGCGCCTACCAGGACATCTCCGCCCAGCACTGGACCGAGGTCGCCCTGGCCGCCACCCGCGACCAGCTCGCCCAGAGCGAGCAGCAGGCCGCCGAGCGCAGCCGCCTCGCCCTCCAGCTCCAGCACGCCATCATGCCGCCCGCCCGGGGGCCGCTGGACCTTCACGACCTGCACGTGGCGGTGCGCTACCGCCCCGCCGAGAAGGACCACCTGGTCGGCGGCGACTGGTACGACGCCCTCGTGCTGCCCACCGGCGACGTCCTGATCTGCGTCGGCGACGTCGCCGGGCACGGCATCGAGGCAGCCACCGGCATGGTCGCGTTGCGCAACGCCCTGCGCGGCCTGGCCGCCACCGGTGCCGGACCGGGCCAACTGCTCAACTGGCTGAACAGCGTGACCCACCACCTCACGGACAACGTGACCGCCACCGCCGTCTGCGGGCTCTACGAACCCGCCACCCGGCGGCTGCGCTGGGCCCGCGCTGGCCACCCGCCACCGGTCCTGCTGCGCGAGGGCCGGGCGCGGACCCTCCCGCAGCTCGGCGGGATCCTGCTCGGCGCCGTCGACCAGGCGGACTACCAGGAGGAGGAGATCGTGCTCCGGCCCGGGGACACCCTGGTGATGTACACCGACGGGCTGATCGAGCGCCGCGACGAGTCCCTCCAGGCGTCGCTGAGCAACCTGACGACCCTCGCCGAGCGGGCGCACCGGCTGGCCGCCGAGGGTGGGGACGGCCTCGAGGGGCACCTGGACCACCTGTTGCAGTACAGCGGTGCCGACACCGACGACGACACCTGCCTGGTCGGGGTGGCGGTCGGCTGACCCGGGCCGTCGCAGCGGCCGGAGGCTGACCCCGGTCGCAGGCCGAGGTCGTCGGAGGCTGACGTCGTCTCATCATGTGGACGGTTGTGCGGTTCTCCGGCCGGAAAGCGGCGGGCTGCCCGTAGGGTGGCGGGTGCAGCTGGTTCGCCCCGTCCGCCAGGCGGGGTGTCGTAAGAGGGAACCCGGTGACGCCTTTCAACTGGCCAGTCCGGGACTGCCCCGCAGCGGTGAGTGGGAACGACCGCCGTCATACGCACTGGGCCCGGTTCGGGTCTGGGAAGCGACGGCCAGTAGGTGCCGGTCCTTGAGGAGGACGGGCGGGCCCGCGAGTCCGAAGACCTGCCACTGCCCGGGTGCGACCGTTCGCGCCCGGCCATCCGGTGACCTCGAGGGCGGGTCGGCGACCACACCTGGCGGAGCCGTACCCGTGTGCGGGGGCCCGTCCGGTCCGTCGTCCCTTCGCGTCCTCGTCCCCGTCGCCGGGCACTTGAGGAACCAGACTCGCGAAGGAGAGTCCCTTGACCACGAAGTCCGCAGCCGCGGCGACCCTCGCCACCGCCCACGGCTACCCCCGCCAGGGGCGGGGCCGGGAGTTGAAGAAGGCGATCGAGGGGTACTGGAAGGGCGCCGTCACCGCCGAGGTGCTGCTGGCCACCGCCGCCGACCTGCGCCGGGGGAACTGGCAGCAGCTCGCCGACTCCGGCATCGAGGAGGTCCCGACCGGCGACTTCTCGCTCTACGACCACGTCCTGGACACCACCGTGGCGGTCGGCGCGATCCCGCCGCGGCACCGGGCGGCGGTCGACGCCGACCCGCTGGACGGCTACTTCGCCATGGCGCGCGGCAACCAGGACGTCGCTCCGCTGGAGATGACCAAGTGGTTCGACACCAACTACCACTACCTCGTCCCGGAGCTGGGGCCGGACACCGCCTTCGCCGCGAACCCGGCCAAGGCCGTCGCCGAGCTCAAGGAGGCGCTCGCGCTCGGGCACGGCGCCCGTCCGGTGCTGGTCGGGCCGGTCAGCTACCTGCTGCTCGCCAAGCCGGCGCCGGGGGTGGCCCCCGACTTCCAGCCGATCACCCTGCTGGACCGGCTGCTGCCCGTCTACGCGGAACTGCTCGCGGCGCTCCGGGCCGCCGGCGCGGAGTGGGTGCAGCTGGACGAGCCCGCGCTGGTCCAGGACCGGACCCCGGTCGAGCTGAACTCCGCCGCCCGGGCCTACCGCGAGCTGGGCGCGCCGACCGAGCGCCCCAAGCTGCTGGTGGCGAGCTACTTCGACCGCCTCGGCGACGCCCTGGCGGTGCTGGCCAAGGCCCCGGTGGAGGGCCTGGCGCTGGACTTCACCGGACCGGCCGCCGCCAACCTGGCGGACCTCGCCGCCGTCGGCGGGCTGCCCGGCAAGCGCCTGGTCGCCGGGGTGATCGACGGCCGCAACATCTGGATCAACGACCTGGGCGCCTCGCTGGCCACCCTGGCCACCCTGCTCGGGCTCGCCGACCGGGTCGACGTCGCGCCCTCCTGCTCGCTGCTGCACGTGCCGATCGACGCCACCCTCGAACGCGACATCGACCCGCAGATCGCCCGCTGGCTCGCCTTCGCCAAGCAGAAGGCCACCGAGACCGCGCTGCTGGCCCGCGCCCTGCGCGAGGGCACCGGCGCGATCACCGCCGAACTCGCCGCCAACCGCGCCGACCTGGCCTCCCGCGCCACCTCGCCGATCACCCGCGACCCGGCCGTACGCGCCCGCACCGCGGCCGTCACCCCGGGCGACGCCCGGCGCGCCCAGCCCTACCCCGTACGGGCCGCGGCCCAGCGGGCCCGGCTCGCACTGCCGCTGCTGCCGACCACCACCATCGGCTCCTTCCCGCAGACCACCGAACTGCGCGTCGCCCGGGCCGACCTGACCGCCGGGCGGATCGACGCCGCCGCGTACCGGGAGCGGATGGAGGCGGAGGTCCGCGAGGTGGTCGCCTACCAGGAGAAGGCCGGCCTGGACGTCCTGGTGCACGGCGAGCCCGAGCGCAACGACATGGTCCAGTACTTCGCCGAGCAGCTCACCGGCTACCTGGCCACCCGGCACGGCTGGGTGCAGTCCTACGGCACCCGCTACGTCCGGCCGCCGGTCCTGGCCGGGGACATCTCCCGCCCGCAGCCGATGACCGTCGACTGGTTCCGCTACGCCCAGGACCTGACCGACCGCCCGGTCAAGGGCATGCTCACCGGCCCGGTCACCATGCTCGCCTGGTCCTTCGTCCGCGACGACCAGCCGCTCGCCGACACCGCCCGGCAGGTGGCCCTCGCCCTGCGCGACGAGGTCGCCGACCTGGAGGCCGCGGGCGCCGCCGTCGTCCAGGTCGACGAACCGGCCCTGCGCGAGACCCTGCCGCTGCGCGCCGCCGGCCGCCCGGCCTACCTGGACTGGGCCACCGAGGCCTTCCGGCTGGCCACCTCGGGCGTGCGCGCCGACACCCAGGTGCACACCCACATGTGCTACGCCGAGTTCGGCGCGATCATGACCGCGATCGACGAACTCGACGCCGACGTGATCTCCCTGGAGGCGACCCGTTCGCACATGGAGGTCGCCGGGGAACTGGCCTCCGCCGGGTACCCGCGCGAGGTCGGCCCGGGTGTCTGGGACATCCACTCCCCGCGGGTGCCGAGCACCGAGGAGGCCGTCGAGCTGCTGCGGGCCGGACTGGCGGCGATCCCCGCCGAGCGGCTCTGGGTCAACCCCGACTGCGGCCTCAAGACCCGCGGCTGGCCCGAGACCCGCGCCTCGCTGGACAGCCTGGTCGCCGCCGCCCGCCGCCTGCGGGCCGAACTCGCGGGCTGATCGGGCGGGTTGATCAGATGGGCTGATCAGGCGGGCCGATCGGACGGGTTCGGGGGCGGGCGCGGCACGGCTGCCGGGCCCGCCCCCGTGGGGTGGTCAGCCCGCGCGCTGGGTGCGGGCCAGGGTGCTCGCCTCGGTGCGGCGGTCCGGGGAGGCCACGTCCACCGGGGTGCCGGCGCCCGCGCCGGGGCGTTCGGCCCAGCCGCGCAGGCGGTCGGCGAGCCGGTTCACCCGGCGGTCCTGCGGGCCGAGGGCGAGGTAGAACAGCGACTCGTCCACCTCGTCGTCGTCCCCGCCCCAGCGCACCACGCCCTGGCAGTCGGCGAGGATGTCGCGCAGCACCAGTTCCTGGTGGGCGAAGAGGCCGCCCTTGGCCGAGGCGCCGGGGCGGATGCGGACGGCGGTGCCGGAGGCGAGGTTCGACTCCGGCAGTGCCGTCCGCAGGCCGCCGATCTCCTGCCAGCCGAGCAGGTCGCCGTCGGGGAGTTCCTCCACCTCGTAGTGGAAGCGCCGGATCAGGTGGACGAGGATCTCCTCGACGTCGCCGATCCGGAGGTCGACCGAGAGCCCGGTGCCGGCGACCTGGCGGGTCCAGACGGTGGAGACGTGGTTGGCCTCCTTCTCGATCGTCCAGCCGTTGGCGCTGGTGGGGAGCTTCCGTTCGGTGAGTTCGGGGAGCCCGGGAGCCTGCGGCGGGGTGGTGCCCGGGGCGGCCGAGGCCGTGCCCGGGAGCAGGGCGGCCGTGGCCGCGGCCGCGCCGAGGACGGCGGCGCCCCGGACGGCGGTCCGTCGGGTGACGGTGCGCCGGGTGACGGTGGTCTGCACGTTTTCCAACTCTCTTTCTCCTACAGGACGACGATGAGCACGAAGGTGGGCACCAGGGTCAGCAGGACGCTGGTCGGCCAGTACACCGCGCGGCGGCCGTGCGGGGCGGTGCGGCGCCGCAGGGCGCGGTTGGCGAACCACCACAGGACGGCGGAGCCGAGCACCAGGGGGCCGGGCAGCAGCAGCCACGGCAGGACACCGTCGTTCTCCGTCGGCTCACGGCTGGTCCAACCGAGCGCGGCGAGCGGCCAGTTGGCGGCGAAGTAGTAGAGCAGCCAGACCGGGACGATGCCGGGCACCCCCAGCAGGAGGTTCACGACGGCGGCGGTGGGGGAGTAGTCCCGGGGCCGTTCGGCGTCCGCCGGGGCAGCGGAGCTCACTTGGTGCGGGAGAGCAGGTTGTAGCCCTCCAGGACGTTGTACAGGCCGATCAGCTCGCGGCCGTACTGCTGGGCGTCCTCGCCGAGGCCGTTGTACCGGGCGAGCAGGGCCTGGGTGTCGGCCGGGCCGGTGGTCAGGTCGGGGCGGGCGATCTTGAGCTGGTGGGCGTTGTAGACCGTCAGGTAGGCGACCGAGCGGATGTTGTAGGCCGGGTCCTGGAGCTTGTCCCAGACCTCCCGCAGGTTGGGCTCGGCCAGCGGGGAGCCGTTGATCAGGCCTTCCTTGAGGCAGTAGTTGCGGGCGGCCATGGCGACCCGGGCGAAGATCTGGCCCCAGCCCGTGCTGCAGTCCTCCAGGATCCCGTTGCGGACGCCGGCGTCGGAGACCGCGTCGAGCGGGTTCAGCTTGCGCAGCTCCCACAGGACGGGGGCCTGGATCAGGGCCTTGCGCAGCTTCAACTCGCGGGCCAGCGCGGTGAACAGCCAGTCCGCGCTGAGCACCAGGTCGTACGCCTTGGTGGTGGAGACCCCGCCGAGGGTGACCCAGTCGGAGTCCGTCCAGCCGGAGCCGCCGGTCTCCGGGACGCCGATCGAGGTGAGGTACTTCTGCACGTCGCGCAGCATCGGGTCGCGGTAGGCGGTCTTGTCCAGGTCCACGTCGAGCCCGGCGACGCTGGGCAGGCCCGGGTCGAAGTCGCCCTGGCCGGTGTCCCGGCCGGAGGCGATGTTGTTGTCGATCTCGATGGCGCCCGCGCCCGAGCCGACGGTGACGGTGGCGATCTGGTCGAAGGCCCAGTTGGTCGGCATCGGGTAGCCGAGGTTGCCGGAGAAGCCGCTGGACATGTCGGAGACGAAGCTGGTCTCCGCGTAGCCCGCGTCGGCGACCCGCTGGCAGACGTTGCGCGGGCCGTAGATCCCCACCCGGTACGGGGAGTTCTCGCTGATGGTGTGGTGGACGCCCCGGAAGTGCGGGACGATCTTGGCGGTGACCTCGCCGTCCATCGCGTCGTAGTCGACGGCGAAGTAGATGGTGGTGCCGGGCTTGAAGCCGTGGAAGCGCGCCCACTCGACCGCGCGGAAGGCGTCGTTGTTGCCCTGCTCGTAGCCGAAGTAGTCCGCCGACCGGCTCCAGGTCTGGTAGATCGGGAAGCAGCGCAGGCCGTACTGCTTGATGGTGGCCAGCTCGCCCGGCTGGATCTGCTTCTCCGGCAGGCTGGTGGTCGAGGCGTTGGAGAGGTACCTGCCGATGTACTGGTAGCCGGCGTCCTTGAGCGCCTGGGCGCGGGCCGGGGTGATCTTGGTGACGCCGTCGCAGGCCGTGCCCCGGCGGGTCTGGTCGCCGTAGGAGACCAGCAGCGAGGCCCAGGTCTGGAAGTCGCCCGTGCCGGTGACCGGCAGCTTCACGAAGGACTGGAAGGCCTCCACGCCGCTCTTCACGGTGGCGGTGAAGTCGCCGAGCGGGACGTCCCGCTTGTTGAGGATCATCGCCGCGGTGAACAGCGTCGGCCAGGTGCCGGTGGCGCCGACCGTGAGGGTGCGGCCCTTCAACCCCGCCTGGGTGCCGGGGCCGAAGGCGCCGTTCGCGGTGCCGTCGGCCATGCCCAGCTCGTACTGGATCGCCAGCAGCATGGACTTGGCGACGTCCCGGGAGTGGTGCCCGTCGCAGGGGATGACGAAGAAGTCCTTGCGGTTGACGTAGCGGCCGTTCAGCCACCGCTGGATGGCCCGGACGCCGTCCGTGCCGCCGTTGACGGTGACGTAGGCGTCCATGGTGAGCAGGCCCTTGACCACCTTGGGTTCGAGGGCGCTGCCCGGGAACACCGACTCCAGGCCCATGTGGGTCTTGAGCCTGCCGACCGCGGCCTTCACCCGGTCGTTGTACTTCCCGTCGATCTCGCCGCCGTCGTAGCCCTTGCAGTACAGGGCGGCCTGGAGGATCCGGCAGAAGTTCGCGGACGGGACGGTCGACTCGTCGAGCCTCGGGTACTTGGCCTGGAGGGTCGAGAGGGTGGTCGGGCCGAAGGAGTTCGACAGCGCGGTGATGCCCATCTCGTACTGGAGCGCGCGGGTCAGCGCGTACATGGTCGGCCAGCCGGTGCGGCCGTCCTCCTCCAGCTTCGAGATGCCGAGCATGGCACCGCTGTTGTAGGTCGTGTTGATGAACTTCTGAGCCAGACGAACCATCTCGTCAGCCATGAGCTGTCTCCCGTGTTCCGGTGGAGCGCCGCCACCCCTCTCCGGGGCACGGGGGAGACCGCGGGGCGGCCGGGCGCGAGCAGGGCGGCACCTCCGCCACCGTGGCGGTCCGGTGGAACGAGGCCGGCGGTGATGCCCCCCCTGGAAACGGCCGCGGTCCCCCCGTTGCGGCACGGGGAGGAACTTTACCAGGGCTTTGGGGAGAATTGACCTGCTGTTTGGTTCTGCTCGGCTCGGCCTGGTTCGGCCCGGCGCGGCCCGGTGCTCTTCTCGGGCCCGGTGATCCGGGGTCAGGACGTCCGGTGGGGGTGGAAGCCGTGGCCGCTCTTGCGACCGAGGAGGCCGGCCTCGACCATCCGGGAGAGCAGTGGCGGCGGGGCGTAGAGGGGCTCCTTGTACTCGTCGTACAGGGAGCGGGCGATGGCCTCGACGGTGTCCAGGCCGATCAGGTCGGCGAGGGCGAGCGGGCCCATCGGGTGGGCGCAGCCGTGGACCATGCCGGCGTCGATGTCCTCCGGGGTGGCGTGGCCGGCCTCGGCCATCCGGATCGCGGACAGCAGGTAGGGCACCAGCAGGGCGTTGACGACGAAGCCGGCCCGGTCGCGCGAGTGGATGACGTGCTTGCCGAGGGCGTCCCGGGCGAAGGCCTCGACCCGGCGCAGGGCGGTGCGGTCGGTGTGCAGCGAGGAGACCAGTTCGACCAGCGGCATCACCGGCGCCGGGTTGAAGAAGTGCAGGCCGAGGACGTGCGAGGCGCGGCCGGTGGCGATGCCGAGGCGGGTGACCGGGATGGACGAGGTGTTGGTGGCGAGGATCGCCCCGTCGTCGACGAGGACCTTGTCGAGGGTGGTGAGCACCTCGGTCTTGGCGTGCTCGTCCTCGACGACGGCCTCGACGACGAGCTGGCGGTCCGCCAGCGCCGCCGGGTCGTCGGCGAACAGCAGGTGCGCCCAGGCGGACTCGCGCTCGGCCGGGTCGATCCGGCCGCGGTCGACGGCGCGGTGCAGGGAGCGGTCGATGCGGCCGCGGGCGGCCCGGAGCGCGGCCCGGTCCTTCTCGCAGACGACGGTGTCCAGGCCGGCGCGGGCGAAGACCTCGGCGATGCCCGCGCCCATCTGTCCGGCGCCGACGACGGCGACGCGGCGGATCTCGTTCGTTCGGGTCTCGTCCGTCGGGAGCTCGGTCGTTCGGATGTCGTTCATGGTGCGGTGCCTCCGTGGTGGTGTGGCTCAGGCCGTGGCGCGCACGCGGACCAGGTGGCGGGCGTAGGCCTCGGTGGTGAGGAAGGCGGGCAGTTCGTCGCCGAGGGAGGTCTCGGTGAGGACCCGTACGGCGGCGTCGAGGAGCTCGGGGTCGACGCCCTCGGCGAGGAGGGCGGCGCGCTCGCGGTCGATCAGCCGGCGCACCAGGTCCGGGGTGGCGAGCGAGCCGCCGGTGAGCCGGGTGCAGTGGTGCTGCCACTGCCAGATCTGGCAGCGGGCGATCTCGGCGGTGGCGACGTCCTCCATCAGGCCGAACACGGCGACGGCGCCGGCGCCGCCGAGCCAGGCGGTGAGGTAGCGCAGGGCGACGGCGACGTTGGCGCGCAGCCCCTGGTCGGTGGGCAGGCCGGCGGACAGCCGGTGCACGCCCAGCAGGTCGTCGGCGGTGACCTCGACGTCCGCGCGGGTGCGGTCGAGCTGGTGCGGGAACGCGCCGAGGACGGCGTCGAAGGCGGTGCGGCAGGTGTCCACCAGGCCGGGGTGGGCGACCCAGGAGCCGTCGAAGCCGTCCCCGGCCTCCCGCTCCTTGTCGGCCCGCACCTTGGTCAGGGCGACGGCGTTGGCGGCCGGGTCGCGCTGGGGGATCGCGGCGGCCATCCCGCCGATGGCGTGGGCGCCGCGCCGGTGGCAGGTGCGCACGAGGAGGTCGGTGTAGGCGCGCAGGAAGGGCTGGGTCATGGTGAGGGTGGCGCGGTCCGGCAGGACGTAACGCGGGCCGTGCTGGGCGAAGTTCTTGATCAGGCTGAACAGGTAGTCCCAGCGGCCCGCGTTCAACCCGGCGGCGTGGTCGCGCAGTTCGTAGAGGATCTCGTCCATCTCGAAGGCGGCGGTGATGGTCTCGATCAGCACGGTGGCGCGGACCGTCCCGTACGGGATGCCCAACTCGGCCTGGGCGGCGGTGAAGACGTCGTTCCACAGCCGGGCTTCGAGGTGGTTCTCCAGCTTGGGCAGGTAGAAGTACGGGCCGCTGCCGCGTTCGATCTGGCGCCGGCCGCAGTGGAAGAGGTAGAGGCCGAAGTCGACCAGGGCGCCGACGGCCGGGCGGCCGTCGATCAGCAGGTGGGCCTCGTCCAGGTGCCAGCCGCGCGGGCGGACCACGATGGTGGCCGGGTCGGTCCCGACGGAGTAGTGCTTGCCGTCCGGGGTGGTCTCCTCGATCCGGCGCTCGATCGCGTCGGCCAGGTTCAGCTGGCCGGTCACCAGGTTGTGCCAGGTGGGGGAGGTGGCGTCCTCGAAGTCCGCGAGCCACACCTTCGCGCCGGAGTTGAGGGCGTTGACGGCCATCCGGCGCTCGGGCGGGCCGGTGATCTCCACCCGGCGGTCGGTGAGGCCGGGGCCGGCGCCGGCCACCCGCCAGCTGGCGTCCGCGCGGACGGCGGCGGTCTCCGGGCGGAAGTCCAGGGTGCCGCCGGACGCCAACTCGGCGGCGCGGCGAGCGCGTTCGGCGAGCAGCTCGGTGCGGCGGGCGGCGAACCCGTCGTGCAGCCGGGCGAGGAAGGCGAGGGCCTCGGGGGTGAGGACCTCCTCGAAGCGGTCCTCGGGCTCTCCGAGGACCTCGACGCGACGGGACTGGCTCATCCGGTTCTCCAGGGAAGCAGGCGGGGCGGGTCAGGTGGGGACGGGTCGGGCGGGGACGGGTGGGGCCCGGGGCCGCGTCCCTCAACGCGGCCCCGGGCGGGTGGGCGGCACGGAGCTCCCTCGCTCCGCCGTACGGGCCGCCGGGGTGGCACGCTCCGGTGGGTGGACGACCGAACCCACCGGGCGGGCGGGGATCGGAGGATCAGTGGAACTGCTCGGCCTCGGTGGAGCCGGTCAGCGCCAGGGTCTCGGCGTCGGGGTTGAGCGCGGTGGAGACCTGGTCGAAGTAGCCGGTGCCGACCTCGCGCTGGTGCTTCACGGCCGTGTAGCCGTCCGGCACGGCCGCGAACTCGGCCTCCTGGAGGTCGACGTAGGCCGTCATGCCGTGCTCGGCGTAGCCGCGGGCCAGCTGGAACATCGAGTGGTTGAGGGCGTGGAAGCCGGCCAGCGTGATGAACTGGAAGCGGTAGCCCATCGCGCCCAACTCCCGCTGGAACTTGGCGATCCGGTCGTCGTCCAGGGCGGCCTTCCAGTTGAAGGAGGGCGAGCAGTTGTAGGCCAGCATCTTGTCCGGGTACTCGGCCTTGAGCGCCTCGGCGAACTCCCGGGCCTGGGCGAGGTCCGGGGTGCCGGTCTCCACCCAGATGAGGTCCGCGTACGGGGCGAAGGCCAGGCCGCGGGAGATCACCGGCGCCATGCCGGGCTCGACCCGGTAGAAGCCCTCGGCGGTGCGCTCGCCGGTGCAGAAGCGGGCGTCGCGCTCGTCCACGTCGGTGGTGAGCAGGTTGGCGGCCAGCGCGTCGGTGCGGGCGACGACCAGGGTCGGCACGTCGGCGATGTCGGCGGCCAGGCGGGCCGCGTTGAGGGTGCGGACGTGCTGGGCGGTGGGGACGAGCACCTTGCCGCCGAGGTGGCCGCACTTCTTCTCGGAGGCCAGCTGGTCCTCGTAGTGGATGCCCGCGGCGCCGGCCGCGATCATGGCCTTGGTGAGCTCGAAGGCGTTCAGCGGGCCGCCGAAGCCCGCCTCGGCGTCGGCGACGATCGGCACCAGCCAGTCCGGGCCGCCGTCGGTGCCCTCGGCGGCGTCGATCCCGTCGGCGCGCAGCAGCGCGTTGTTGATCCGACGCACCACCTGGGGGACGGAGTTGGCGGGGTAGAGGCTCTGGTCGGGGTAGGTCTGGCCGGCCTGGTTGGCGTCGGCCGCGACCTGCCAGCCGGACAGGTAGATCGCCTGGAGCCCGGCCTTGACCATCTGGACGGCCTGACCACCGGTCAGCGCGCCCAGGGCGTGCACGTAGTCCTGCTCGTGGAGCTGCTTCCACAGGCGCTCGGCGCCGCGCCGGGCCAGGGTGTGCTCCTCGCGCACCGTACCGGACAGCCGGACGACGTCCGCCGCGCCGTACGTGCGCTCGATGCCGGCCCAGCGGGGGTCGGACGCCCACCGGGCGGCCAGCTCCGCCGCCTGCTGCTCCTGCTGCTGCCGAACCGACTGGGTCATGGTGATCGACTCCCGGGGATGCTCTGCGAAGGACGTTGCGAAGGATGTGAGCGACCTCTCACGAGGTGGCGAGAGGGCGGCCGGGTGGCGCCGGGCAGCGGTGGAACACCGCGGGACGTGGTCACCCGGACGACAGGTCAGGGCAGTTGACCTGCCCGTTCGCCACCGTACTGGGCGCCTCCCGGCCGCAGCACCGACTCTGGCAGCCGACGCGGCCGCCGTCACCGGTGGAGCCGTGCCACGTTCCGCGAAGCCCGCCCGGCGAATCCGCGAAGCTTGCGAAGGCCTGCCCGGAGGCGTTGCGGCTAGGCTGCGCCGCACCGGCCCGACCCGACGGCCGGACACGGAGGTGCGGGACGATGGGGAAGGCCTTCGCCGGGGCCAGGCTGCGCCGGCTCCGGGAGGAACGCGGACTGAGCCAGGCCGCCACGGCGCGGATGATCGACCTCTCGCCCAGCTACCTCAACCAGCTGGAGCACGACGCCCGCCCGCTGACCGTCCCCGTCCTGCTGCGGCTCACCGAGGCGTTCGGCGTGGAGGCCGGGTACTTCGCCCCGCCGGACAGCGCCCGGCTCGCCGCCGAACTGCGCGACGGCCTCGGCGAGGAGCTCGCGGCCGGCCGGATCACCCCCGGTGACCTCGACGAGGTCGCCACCCGACTGCCCGCCGTGGCACGGCTGTTGACCGACCTCGGGCGCGGCCGTCGCACCCTGGCCGAGCAGCTCGCCGTCCTCGCGGGGGACCGGGGCCCGGCCGCCGACACCCGGACCCCGCACGAGGAGGTCCGCGAGTTCTTCTACCGCCGGCAGAACTACGTCCATGAACTCGACACCGCCGCCGAGGAGTTGGCGGGCGAGATCCGGCTGCGGCGCGGCGGGGTGCGGGCGGTGCTGGCCGAACGGCTGGCCGACGTGCACGGCGTACGGCTCGCCTCCGGCGGGGAGCAGCTGCACCGGTACGATCCGCGGACCCGGACGCTGCGGCTGTCGGACCGGCTGCGCCCCGGCCAGCAGGCCTTCCGGCTGGCCACCCAGCTCGGCTACCTGGAACACGACGCGCTGCTCTCCGAACTCGCCGCCCAGGACAGCCCCGAAGGCTCGGCCGCGCACTCGCTCACCCGGATCGGCCTGGCCAACTACTTCGCCGCTGCCCTCGTCCTGCCCTACGCCGCCTTCCACGCCGAGGCCGAGTCCGCCCGCTACGACATCGAGCACCTCGCCGACCACTTCGGCGTCGGCTACGAGACGGTCTGCCACCGCCTCAGCACCCTCCAGCGCCCCGGTCTGCGCGGGGTGCCGTTCTCCTTCGTCCGGGTCGACCGGGCCGGGAACGTCTCCAAGCGGCAGTCCGCCACGCCCTTCCACTTCTCCCGCACCGGTGGCACCTGCCCGCTGTGGAACGTCTACGACGCCTTCGCCGCCCCGGGCCGGGTCCACGTCCAGGTCGCCGCCATGCCGGACGGGCGCCGCTACCTGTGGACGGCCCGCGCCGTCACCCGCTCGCCCGGCGGCTGGGGCCGGCCCGGCAAGACCTTCGCGATCGGCCTCGGCTGCGAACTCCGGCACGCGGGGCGGCTGGTGTACTCCGCCGGCCTGGACCTGACCGACGAGGCCGCCGCCACCCCGATCGGCCTGGGCTGCAAGGTCTGCGAACGCCCGGCCTGCGCCCAGCGCTCGGCCCCGGCGATCGGCCGCCCGCTGGCCGTCGACGAGCACACCAGCACCTTCGTCCCGTACCCGGCGTCCTCCTGAGCGGTGCCGCACGGGGCGAGGCAGCCCCCGGAGGGCCGTCGGACGAGTACAACCACCCTTCCTGCCATCGGGTTTGGTGACATTGGGCGGCGGGCATCGCCAGCCCGGAAGCCCCGTGCACCACGGGCGGAAGTGAGGTGGGACGGATGGCCGGCGACGAGACGCCACAGCCCTTCGCGACGTTCTGCGGCAACTGCAACTGCGGTTGCCCCCAGGTGTTCCTGGACCGGGAGGCCCCGGTGGACCGGCGGGTGAGGATCACCGACGACTTCGGTCAGCAGATCCGGATGAGCGAGGACCAGTTCCGCGACCTGGTGCGCCAGGCCAAGGAGGGACTGCTGGACCTCTCCGCGGCTTCGGCCGGC
The DNA here is from genome assembly GCF_042896295.1 of Kitasatospora sp. NPDC001309. Taxonomy (NCBI): domain Bacteria; kingdom Bacillati; phylum Actinomycetota; class Actinomycetes; order Kitasatosporales; family Streptomycetaceae; genus Kitasatospora; species Kitasatospora sp. NPDC001309. The sequence continues at coordinate 69,679 of NZ_JBIAXC010000026.1, forward strand.
TGAACGCGATCGAACGGCGCCCGGGGGCGGCGGTCCGATGACCCGCCGCCGGTCCGGCGAAGGGCCGTGGTCGCGGCCCGGGACTCGCCGATCGGTGTCGGGGACACGGACACCTCGCTCTACAGGAACGCGTGGTCGACCTCGCGCTCTGGCTCGACCGCCACCGGCCCGTCCTGGCCCTGTGACCCGTCGTGCCCCTGTGACCGCTCGGGCCCGCGCCGCGCGGCGGTGGGTCTGGACTTACTAGGACGTCCAACTATATGGTCGACGGCAGGTCCGCGGTGTCAGGGAAGCCGGTGTGAGTCCGGCACGGTCCCGCCACTGTGACCGGGGAGTTCGTCCTCGCAGATGACGGCCACTGGCAGCCAGCCGGGAAGGCCAGGGGGCGGGCGTGGATCCGGGAGTCAGGATACCGGCCGCGGATGATCCGTGTTTTCCACGAGGATGGAGACGACACGCATGACTCCGGGCCGCTGTTCCCGCTCCGCTGCCGTGCTGCCGACCGTCGGGGCCCATCGCTCCTGACGGTTCGTCACTTTACGCCTGCCGCGACGGCGTACGACCGTACGTCCGATGCCGCGGCGTGCTCTCTCCATTCCTCCTCTCCCCACCCGTGACGAGAGAAGGAACCGATGGTCCGCGAACTGGCCCACTTCATCGGCGGCAAGCGCGTCGCCGGGACGTCCGGCCGCTACGGCGACGTCTTCGACCCCAACACCGGCCGGGTGCAGGCCCGGGTGCCGCTGGCCGACCGGGCCGAGGTCGAGGCGGTGATCGCCGACGCCGCCCAGGCCCAGCCCGGGTGGGCGGCCTGGAACCCGCAGCGGCGGGCGCGGGTGCTGCTGCGCTTCCTGCAACTGGTCGAGCAGGAGAAGGAGGAGCTGGCCCGGCTGCTCTCCGCCGAGCACGGCAAGACTGTGGCCGACGCCCACGGCGACCTCCAACGCGGCCTGGAGGTGGTGGAGTTCGCCGCCGGGATCCCGCACCTGTTGAAGGGCGAGTTCACCGACAACGCCGGCACCGGCATCGACGTCTACTCGATGCGCCAGCCGCTCGGCGTGGTCGCCGGCATCACGCCGTTCAACTTTCCGGCGATGATCCCGCTGTGGAAGGCCGCACCCGCGCTGGCCTGCGGCAACTCCTTCGTTCTCAAGCCCTCCGAGCGGGACCCGTCGGTGCCGCTTCGGCTCGCCGAGCTGTTCCTGGAGGCCGGGCTGCCGCCGGGCGTGCTCAACGTGGTCAACGGCGGCAAGGAGGCGGTGGACACCCTGCTGGAGGACGAGCGGGTGCAGGCCGTCGGCTTCGTCGGATCCACCCCGATCGCCCGGTACGTCTACGCGACGGCCGCCGCCCACGGGAAGCGGGCGCAGTGCTTCGGCGGCGCGAAGAACCACATGATCGTGATGCCGGACGCCGACCTCGACCAGGCCGCCGACGCGCTGATCGGCGCCGGCTACGGCTCGGCGGGGGAGCGCTGCATGGCGATCTCGGTGGCCGTCCCGGTGGGGGAGGAGACCGCGGACGCGCTGGTGGCCAAGCTGGTCGAGCGGATCGCCGCGCTCAAGGTCGGCCGCTCGGACGACCCGGCGGCCGACTTCGGCCCGCTGGTCGGCGCCGACGCGCTGGAGCGGGTCCGCGGGTACCTCGACCTCGGGGTCCGGGAGGGCGCCGAACTCGTTGTCGACGGGCGGGACTTCCGCCTGGAGGGCCACGAGGGCGGCTACTTCCTCGGCGCCTCGCTGTTCGACCGGGTGACCCCGGAGATGCGGATCCACCGCGAGGAGATCTTCGGCCCGGTGCTCACCGTGGTCCGCGCCGCCGACTACGAGGAGGCGCTGCGGCTGCCCAGCGAGCACGAGTTCGGCAACGGCGTGGCCATCTACACCCGGGACGGCGACACCGCCCGGGACTTCGCCCGCCGGGTGGACACCGGCATGGTCGGCGTCAACGTGCCGATCCCGGTGCCGATCGCCTACCACACCTTCGGCGGCTGGAAGCGCTCCGCCTTCGGCGACCTCAACCAGCACGGTCCGGACTCGATCCGCTTCTACACCCGCACCCGTACCGTCACCTCGCGCTGGCCCTCCGGGGTCAAGGAGGGCGCGAGCTTCACCATGCCGACGATGGGGTGAACGCCGTGCACTGCAGTGAACTGACGGAGGACCAGGCCGCGATCGCGGAGGCCGTCGGAGCCTTCGCCGCCGAGTACCTGGCCCCGCACGCGGTCGAGTGGGACCAGGCCAAGCACTTCCCGGTGGACGTGCTGCGCAAGGCCGCCGACCTCGGCCTCGCCGGGGTCTACGTCCGGGAGGACGTCGGCGGCTCCCAACTCTCCCGGCTGGACGGCGTGGTGGCCTTCGAGGCACTGGCGGGCGGCTGCCCGTCCGTCGCCGCCTACCTGTCCATCCACAACATGGTCGGCTGGATGGTCGACCGCTACGGCAGCGAGGACCAGCGCCACCGCTGGCTGCCCGCGCTCTGCACCGCCGAGGACCTGGGCAGCTACTGCCTCACCGAACCCGGCGCCGGCTCCGACGCCGCCGCGCTCGCCACCCGGGCGGTGCGCGACGGCGACCACTGGGTGCTGGACGGCGTCAAGCAGTTCATCTCCGGCGCGGGCGCGGCCCGGGTGTACGTGGTGATGGCGCGCACCGGCGGCCCGGGCGCCGCCGGGGTGTCCGCCTTCGTGGTGGAGCGGGACGACCCGGGGCTCTCCTTCGGCCCCGACGAGCGGAAGATGGGCTGGAACGCCCAGCCCACCCGCCAGGTCGTCCTGGACGGCGTCCGGCTGCCCGCCGACCGCCTGCTCGGCGGCGAGGGGGAGGGCTTCCGGATCGCCATGGCCGGCCTGAACGGGGGCCGGCTCGGCATCGCCGCCTGCTCGCTCGGCGGCGCCCAGAGCGCCCTGGAACGCACCACCGCCCACCTCGCCGACCGGGAGGCCTTCGGCGCCCGGCTGCTGCACGCCCAGGCGCTGCAGTTCCGGCTCGCCGACATGGCCACCGAGCTGGAGGCCGCCCGGGCGCTGCTCTGGCGGGCCGCCGCGGCCCTGGACCGGGGCGACCGGCGGGCACCGCAGCTGTGCGCGATGGCCAAGCGGCACGCCACCGACACCGGCTTCGAGGTGGCCAACCAGGCGCTCCAACTCCACGGCGGCTACGGCTACCTGGCCGAGTACGGCATCGAGAAGATCGTCCGCGACCTGCGGGTGCACCAGATCCTGGAAGGGACCAACGAGATCATGCGCGTCATCGTCGCCCGCGGCCTGATCGGAGCCGCCTGATGAGTGCCGAGGAGGTCCTGGTCCACCGCGAGGGCCGGGCCGGGCTGATCGTCCTCAACCGCCCCAAGGCGCTCAACGCCCTCACCCACGGCATGGTCCGGCGCATCGCGCGCGCCCTGGACGACTGGGAGCACGACCCGGCCGTGGCCACCGTGGTGATCACCGGCGCCGGGGAGCGCGGGCTCTGCGCGGGCGGCGACATCGTGGCCATCCACCGTGCCGCCACCGGCGGGGACCCGGGCGCCGCCGAGGAGTTCTGGCGCGACGAGTACCACCTCAACGCCCGGATCGCCCGCTACCCCAAGCCTTACGTGGCCGTGATGGACGGCATCGTGATGGGCGGCGGAGTCGGCGTCTCCGCCCACGGCAGCGTCCGGATCGTCACCGAACGCACCAGGATCGCCCTGCCGGAGACCGGGATCGGCTTCGTCCCCGACGTCGGCGGCACCTACCTGCTCGCCCTCGCCCCCGGCGAACTCGGCACCCACCTGGCCCTGACGGCCGGCTCCGTCGGCGCCGCGGACGCCCTGCTCTGCGGGCTCGCCGACCACCACGTGCCCGCCGAACGCCTCCCGGCGCTGCTGGACGACCTGGCCGAACGGCCCGTGCACGACGCGCTGGAACGGCACGTCGCCGCCGCGCCGCCCGGTCCGCTGGCCGGGCAGCGCGGCTGGATCGACCGCTGCTACGCGGCCGGTTCCGTCGAGGAGATCCTCGACCGGCTCGGCGACAGCGGCGAACCGGAGGCGAAGGCGGCCGCCGACCGGATCGCGGCCAACTCCCCGAGCGCCGTGAAGGCGACGCTCGCCGCCCTGCGCCGGGCCCGGGCGCTCGGCCCGCTGGAGGCGGTGCTCGACCAGGAGTACCGGATCTCCTGCGCGGCGCTGGCCACCCCGGACCTCGCGGAGGGCATCCGGGCCCAGGTGATCGACAAGGACCGCTCGCCGCGCTGGCACCCGGCCACCCTGGCCGAGGTCGAGGACGCCGTCGTGGCCCGCTACTTCGCCCCGCTCGGCGAGCGTGAACTCGGCCTCGCCGCCACCACACCCCTGGAGCGCTGGTGACCCTCGCGATCGGATTCGTCGGACTCGGCAACATGGGCGGCCCGATGGCCGCCAACCTGGTCAAGGCCGGTCACCGGGTGACCGGTTACGACCTCTCGGCGGCCGCCCGGGAGCGGGCGGCCGCCCACGGCGTGACGGTGGCGGGCTCGGCGGCGGAGGCCGTCGCCGACGCCCAGGTGGTGCTCACCATGCTGCCGACCGGACGCCATGTCCTGCAGGCCTACGAAGAGTTGACGCTCGCGGCGAGCGGGGCGCTGTTCGTGGACTGCTCCACCGTCGCGGTCGGCGACGCCCGGGTGGCCGCGGACCTCGCCCGTACGGTCGGGCACCGGGCCGTGGACGCGCCGGTCTCCGGCGGCGTCCCCGGAGCCGAGGCCGCGAGCCTGACCTTCATGGCCGGCGGGGACGAGGCCGAGTTCGCCGAGGCGGAACCGGTGCTCGCCGCGATGGGCCGCAAGGTGGTCCACTGCGGAGGCTCCGGTGCCGGGCAGGCCGCGAAGATCTGCAACAACATGATCCTCGGCGTCTCGATGATCGCGGTGAGCGAGGCCTTCGTCCTCGGCGAGCGCCTCGGCCTCAGCCACCGGGCGCTCTACGAGGTCGCCTCCACCGCCTCCGGCCAGTGTTGGGCGCTCACCACCAACTGCCCCGTCCCCGGGCCGGTGCCGACCAGCCCGGCCAACCGCGACTACGCCGCCGGGTTCGCGGCCGCCCTGATGGCCAAGGACCTGGGGCTGGCCGCCGACGCCGCCACCGCGACCGCAGCGCCGACCGAACTCGGCCGCCGGGCAGCCGAGTTGTTCGCCGACTTCGCCCAGGACGGGGGCGGCGGGCTGGACTTCTCCGCCATCATCACCACGCTGAGGGAGCGCGCATGACGTACGGGACGATCCTGGTCGAGCGCAAGGGCCGGGTCGGGCTGATCACTCTCGACCGGCCGAAGGCGCTGAACGCGCTGAACACCCAGTTGATGAACGAAGTCGTGGCGGCGGCAGCGGAGTTCGACCGGGACCCGGCGATCGGCTGCCTGCTGCTGACCGGCTCGGCGAAGGCTTTCGCGGCCGGTGCGGACATCAAGGAGATGCAGTCGCTCGACTTCGTCGACGCCTACCTCGGCGACTGGTTCGCCGCCTGGGACCGCTTCGCCGCCCTGCGCAAGCCCGTCGTCGCCGCCGTCGCGGGCTACGCGCTGGGCGGCGGCTGCGAGCTGGCGATGATGTGCGACATCCTGCTGGCCGCGGACACCGCGAAGTTCGGGCAGCCGGAGATCAAGCTCGGGGTGATCCCGGGCATCGGCGGCTCGCAGCGCCTCACCCGCGCCATCGGCAAGGCCAAGGCGATGGACCTGTGCCTCACCGGCCGGATGATGGGTGCCGAGGAGGCCGAGCGGGCCGGCCTGGTCGCCCGGATCGTCCCGGCCGACCAGCTGCTCACCGAGGCGCTGGCCACCGCCGGGACCGTCGCGGCGATGTCCACCCCGGCGGCGGTCATGCTCAAGGAGAGCGTCAACCGCTCCTTCGAGACGACGCTCGCCGAGGGCGTCCGCTTCGAACGCCGGCTGTTCCACTCGGTGTTCGCCACGGCGGACCAGAAGGAGGGCATGGCCGCCTTCGCCGAGAAGCGGGCGCCGAAGTTCGAGCACCGCTGACGACCGGCGGGCGGGGCCGGGGGCAGAGGATCGCCCCGGCCCCGCCCGATTCCGGTCGGCCCGTGCTACCTGCCGGCCCGGCGGCTGCCGAGCCGCAGGCCGCCGAACACCAGGCCGCCCACGAAGAGGACGATCCCGATCAGGAGCAGCCACAGCAGCCCCTTCACCAGGACGCCCACGAAGCCGAACACCACCGCGATGAGCAGGATGAACAGGAGTACTGCCATGTCGTTCCCCTTCCTCGCCCCGTCCGCGCACTCCCCGGCGGGTTCGTTCCCGCCGGGGGGCGCCATCGTCAGTGGTCGCGCTTGAGGGCCCCCTTGACTCGGTCGGCGGCGCCGCGCGCGGCGTCCTTGACGTCGTCCGCGGCCTGCTTGACCTTCGACTCGACCTGATCGGCCTGGCCCTCGCCCTTGAGCTTCTGGTCGCCGGTCACGTCCCCGGCCTTCTCCTTGGCCTTGCCGGTCAGATCCTGCGCCTTGTTCGACAGGCTGCTCATCCGGTCCTCCCGTGGTCCCTCGTCCGTCGGCGACGTGGCTCCGTCGCCGCTGTTCGTCTCCGTTTGCCCCGTAATCGCCCTTCCATGCACCGGGGCGGATCGGTGTCCGGACGGGCCCGGGCCGCCCCGAACGCGTTCGTTACGATCGGGGGATGACCGCGAGAAGAGAGCCGATCAGCCGCCGGGAGCGCCCGGCGAAGCCCGCCCTGTCCCGTCGGTGGATCGTCGACACCGCCGTACGGGTCATGCGGGCGGAGGGGCTGGAGAAGGTCACCATGCGCCGCCTGGCCGCGGAGCTGGACACCGGCCCGGCCTCGCTGTACGTCTACGTGGCCAACACCGCCGAGCTGCACGCCGCCGTCCTGGACGCCCTGCTGGGGGAGGTAGACCTGACCGGCGGGCGCCCCGACGGCGCCGCGGCCGTCGAGGGGGACGACTGGCGCGAGCGGCTCCGCGCCGTCCTGGCCTCCTACACCGCCGTGCTCTTCGCGCACCCCCAGCTCGCCCGCTCGGCCGTCGTGGCGCGGCCCAGCGGCGAGAACTACCTGCGGTTGGTGGAGTGCGTCCTCAGCCTGCTGTCCCGCAGCGGCGCCCCCCGGGAGCAGGTCGCCTGGGGCGTGGACAAGCTGCTCCAGGACGCCACCGCCACGGCGGCCGAGCACGCGACCCAGGCCCAGGACCCGGCGTCCGACGAGGCCTGGAGCGCCACCGCCCGGGCCCTGCGGACGGTGGACGAGGACACCCACCCGGCGATCCGGGCGCACATGCCCGTCCTGGTCGGCGGCTCGGCCGAGCAGCGCCTGCGCTGGGGCTTTGACGTGCTGGTCAACGGCATCACCGGGACGCCGGTCCCGGACGCGGAGGGCTGAACCCTCCCGTCCGGCGCCCCGCCCACCCGGGGCCTCGGTTGTCCGGGGTGCCGGGCGTCGGCACGCCCATGGACGAACTTGTTCGGAACGAACATGTTCGTTACCGTGGAGGAGTCCGGCCAGTCCTCAGGAGGCACCCATGAGCACCCACCACCCCATCGCGATCATCGGCGGCGGTCTCGGCGGTCTCACCGCCGCCCGCGTGCTGCACGTCCACGGCGTCCCGGCCGTCGTCTTCGAACTGGAGGCCTCCGCCGCCGCCCGGGCCCAGGGCGGCATGCTCGACATCCACGAGGAGACCGGTCAGCGGGCGCTGCGGGCCGCCGGCCTGTACGAGGACTTCCTGGGGCTCGTCCACGCGGGCGGCCAGGAGATGCGCCTGGTCGGCCCCGACGCCGTGGTCCGCGTCGCGGAGCAGGACGACGGCACCGGCGGCCGCCCCGAGGTCGACCGCGGCGACCTGCGCGACCTGCTGCTGGCCTCGCTGCCCGAGGGCACCGTCCGCTGGGGGAGCAAGGTCACCGGCGTCCGACCGCTCGGCGGCGGCCGCCACGAGGTGACCTTCGCCGACGGGTCCACCGTCACCACCGACCTCCTGATCGGCGCCGACGGCGCCTGGTCCCGGGTGCGGCCGCTGCTCTCCGACGCCGTGCCCGCCTACACCGGCATCTCCTTCGCGGAGGCCGACCTGCACGACGCCGACGCCCGTCACCCGCGCAGCGCCGCCCTGATCGGCGGCGGCTTCTTCCTCGGCCTGGGTGGCGGCCGCGGCTTCCTCGCGCACCGGGAGAGCGACGGCAGCCTCCACGTCTACGCCGCCGTGCGGGCCGACGAGGGCTGGCTCGACACCGTCGACTTCACCGACCTCGCCGCCGCCCGGGCCGGCGTCCTCGCCCGCTTCGACGGCTGGCACGACGACCTGCGCGCCCTGGTCGCCGACGCGGACACCCTCACCCCGCGCCGCATCCACGCCCTGCCGGTCGGCCACCGCTGGGAGCCGACCCCGGGGGTGACGCTCCTCGGGGACGCCGCCCACCTGATGTCCCCGTTCGCGGGCGAGGGCGCCAACCTGGCCATGCTCGACGGCGCCGAACTCGCCGCGGCCCTGGTCGCCCACCCCGGCGACACCGCGGCCGCGCTGACTGCCTACGAGACGGCCCTGTTCCCGCGCGCCGAGGCGTCCGCCGCGGACTCCGCCGCCAGCCTGGAGTCGATGTTCGGCGAGCACGGGCTCGACCGGATGGTCGAGTTCTTCACCCCCGCCCCCGCCTCCGCCCCCGCCCCCGCGGCCGAGTGACCGGCTGACCGGCGCGCCGGTGCTCCCGGCGCGTTGCGCGGCGGGGTGCGGCCGCCCGGCTGAGATGCTCGCCCGGTGGAGACCAGGGACACGGGCCGGATCGAGGCGTTCAGCGACGGGGTGTTCGCGATCGCGATCACCCTGCTGGTGCTGGAGATCAAGATCCCGCAGGCGCACGGGGCGGCGGAGCTGTGGCGGGCGCTCGGGGCGCAGTGGCCGTCCTACTTCGCCTACGTGGTGAGCTTCCTGGTGATCGGGGTGGTCTGGGTCAACCACCACACCCTGTTCGCCCACCTCGCCCGGGTCGACCGCACCCTGATGTTCCTCAACCTGCTGCTGCTCATGCTGATCTCCGTGCTGCCGTTCCCGACCGCCGTGGTCGCGCAGAACCTGCGCAACGGCTCGGCGGCGAACGTCGCGGCGGCCGTGTACGGCGCGGTGATGGTCGGTCAGGCGGTGCTGTTCTCCGCCTTCTGGAACCACGTCACGCGCACCGGCCGCTGCTTCGACGAGCAGGTGGACGTGCCGGCGGCCCGGGCCGCCCGTTGGCGGTTCGAACTGGGCCTGGTGGTCTACCCGCTCACCGTCGCGCTGGCCTTCCTCTCCGCCCCGGCGGCCCTCGCCGTCCACGGACTGCTGGCCGTCTACTACGGGTTCAACCAGGTGCGGGTGCCGCTGCTGGCGCAGGGGGCCTGACCGGATCGTGGAAACCACGGCCGGGGGAGCGGGAGTTGTCGTAGCGTCCGGGCCATGGACCACGCCTTCGCCACCCGCTTCGCCCAGGACTGGGCCGCCGCCTGGAACTCCCACGACCTGGAGCGCATCCTCGCCCACTTCACCGAGGACGTCGTCTTCGCCTCGCCCCGGATCGTCGAGCTGATCGGCGACCCGTCCGGCGAGGTGCGCGGCAAGGAGGCCCTGCGCGTCTACTGGCGCAAGGGCCTCCAGCACCTGCCCGACCTGCACTTCACCGTCGAGGACGTCCGGGCCTCCGTGGACACCCTCGTCATCAACTACCGCAACGAGCGCGGCCGGGCCGTCGCGGAGGTGCTCACCTTCCGCGACGGCCTGGTCTGCCACGGCCTCGGCGCGTACGGGCCGGAGGTGTAGCGCACGCCCTGGATCCGGCCGGACTACAGCCAGACGACGTAGCGGTCGTCGAACTCCCCGCCGACGCAGAACTCCCGGCGTTCGCGGATGTCGCTGGCGACGAACCCGCCGCCCTCCTCGCACTGGATGACGGTGACGGGCGGTTCGATGTGCCGGACGTGTCCGGCGGCGGAGGCGGGGACGGCGGCCAGCGAGAGGGCGGCGGCGGCCAGGGCGGTGAGCGCGACGACGCGCTTGGTGATGGTCATGCCCGCACAACGATCACGCCCGGCCCCGGTCACCGCCGCCGTGCCGGGACCGTCAGGCGACGGTCAGGACGATCTTGCCGGTGGTGCGGCCCAGCTCGCCGAGCTCATGGGCCTTGGCGGCCTGGTCGAGCGGGAGGACGGCCTCGACCACGGGCCGCAGTGCGCCCCGCTCGGCCAGGGCGGTGAGCTCGCGCAGGCCCAGGTGGTCGGGCTCGACCAGGACCCAGCTCGCGCTGACGCCCTCCTGCGCCGCGGGGACGTCGCCCGGGCCGGGGAGGGTGATCAGCCGGCCGCCGGGACGCAGCACCTTCATGGACCGCTCGGCCGTCTCGCCGCCGAGCCCGTCGAGGACCACGTCCACGTCGGACACGGCCTCCTCGAAGCGGACCTCGCGGTAGTCGACCACCTCGTCCGCGCCCAGCTCGCGCAGCAGGTCGTGCTTGCCCGCGCTGGCCGTGCCGATGACGTACGCGCCGCGCGCCTTCGCGATCTGGACCGCCAGGTGGCCGACGCCGCCGGCCGCCGCGTGCACCAGCACCCGCTCGCCGGGGCGCACGTCGGCGGCGTCGACCAGGGCCTGCCAGGCGGTCAGCCCGGCCAGCGGCAGCGCCGCCGCCTCCACGTGCGACAGACCGGCCGGCTTCGGGGCGAGGTGCCGGGCCGGGGCGACGACGTACTCGGCGTAGCCGCCCGCCTGGCGCGGGAACAGCGGCATGCCGTAGACCTCGTCGCCGGGGCGGTGGTTGCTCACCCCGGGGCCGACGGCCTCCACCGTGCCGGAGACGTCCCAGCCGACCGCCGGCACCTCGCCCCACCCGATGAGCGCCCCGCTCGCCCTGGTCTTCCAGTCCACCGGGTTCACCCCGGCCGCGTGCACCTTCACCAGGACCTCGTTCATCCCCGGCTCGGGCCGCGCCAGCTTCCGCTCCACCAGCTGCTCCGGGCCGCCCCACTGCTCCACCACGACTGCACGCATGTCCGTACGCCTTGCTCTCGTCGGATCCGGTCGATCCGTTCCACTGCCGGGCCTGCCCGGCGCAACGAGGTCAACCATTCCGTGCCCGGCACCAGCGCGGGGTTGGCCGTCCGGCCACTGTGTGACAGGATCTGGCCATGGCAAGGATCCGGCCGGAGGCCCCGCGGAACTGCTCGGACCCGGCGCCGTTGGCGCCCGATCCGCACCGGGTCGCGGTGCTGGCCCTGCCCGGGGTCCCGCCGTTCGAGCTGGGCATCCCCTCCCGGGTGTTCGGCAGCGCGGAGGACGCCGAGGGCCGCCGGCTCTACGAGGTCACGGTCTGCACCGCCGACGGCGCCGCCGTCCTCAGTGACGCGGGTTTCACCGTGCAGCCCGCCGCCGGGCCCGAGGCCCTGGCCGCGGCGGACACCGTGGTGATCCCGCCCACCCATGCGATGCCCGAGCTGGGCACCGGCGGCCCGCTGCCGCCCGAGGTCACGGCGGCCGTCGCCCGGATCCGCCCCGGCACCCGGCTGGTGTCGATCTGCTCCGGCTCCTACGTGCTCGCCGCGGCCGGGCTGCTCGACGGCCGGCCGGCCACCACCCACTGGAACCTCGCCCCCGAGTTCCGCCGTGCCTACCCCACGGTCAAGGTCGACGAGGAGGTGCTCTTCGTCGACGACGGCGACGTGCTCACCTCCGCCGGGGTGGCCGCGGGCGTCGACCTCTGCCTGCACCTGATCCGCCGCGACCACGGTGCGGCCACCGCCAACCGGGTCGCCCGGATGTGCGTCGTGCCGCCGTGGCGGGACGGCGGGCAGGCCCAGTACATCGACCGTCCCGTCCCCGACCCCACCATCGCGGGCACCACCGCAACCCGGGCCTGGGCGCTCGCCCACCTCGACGAGCCGCTGCCGCTCACCAGGCTCGCCGAGCACGCCCGGATGAGCCTGCGCTCCTTCACCCGGCGCTTCCGCGACGAGGTCGGCATGACGCCGGTCCAGTGGCTCACCGCCCAGCGGCTCGAACTGGCCAAGCAGCTCCTGGAGACCACGGACCTGCCCATCGACCTGGTCGCCCACCGGGCGGGCTTCGGCACCGCGAACTCCCTGCGCGCCCACATGCGGGCGGCCTTCGGCATCTCGCCCGCCTCCTACCGCCGCACCTTCGGCACGGACGACCGGGTGGCCGCGCTCAGGTGACCGCCCCCGGCCGGTCGCGCCCGTACCAGGGTGGCCGTGCCCAGGTGCCCAGGTGCCCAGGTGCCCAGGTGCCCGGGCCCGGTCAGGGCGGCGCGGGCAGCTCCACCGTGACGCGCAGCCCGCCGCCCGGGCGCGGGCCGAGGGTGAGCGTCCCGTCGTGGGCCTCGGCGATGGACCGGACGATCGCCAGGCCCAGCCCGACGCCCGCGTGGTGGTTGCGGACGCGCCCGGTGCCGCGCTGGAACGGCTCGGTGAGCGTCGCGACCAGCTCCGGGGCGAGCGTCTCGCCGGTGTTCTCGACGACGAGCAGCGCGGCCCCCGGGCGGACCCGGGTGTCGACCCGTACGGTGCCGCCCGCGGGCAGGTTGTGGACGATCGCGTTGTGCACCAGGTTCACGGTCAGCTGGAGCAGCAGCGCCGGGGAGCCGGTGGTGGGGGCGGCGGCGCCGGAGGTCTCCACGGTGACGCCGTGCCGTTCCGCGAGCGGCAGCAGGGTCTCGGCCGCCTCCTCCGCCAGCAGGGACAGGTCGACCGGTTCCCGGGTGTAGGAGCGCTGGCCGGCCCGGCTGAGCAGGAGCAGCGCCTCGGTGAGCTCGATCGCCCGGGCGTTGACGACGTGGAGGCGGTCGATGACCACGCCGGGGTCCCGGTCGGGATCGCTCCGGGCGACGTCGAGGAGCGCCTTGGAGGTGGCCAGCGGGGTGCGCAGCTCGTGCGAGGCGTTGGCGGCGAACCGCTGCTGCGCGCCGACGTGGGCTTCGAGCCGGTCCAGCATGGTGTCGAAGGCGTCGGCGAGCTCGCGGAACTCGTCCGCGCGGCCCGGCAGCCGGATCCGGTGGGCGAGCGATCCGGTCGAGGCCAGCCTGGTGGCGGCGGTGATGCGGCTCAGCGGAGCCAGGACCCGGCCGGCCAGGATCCACCCGCCGACCAGGCCGAACACCAGCAGGAACGCCAGCACCAGGGCGGCCCGCGGGGCGAAGACGCGCAGCAGGTTGGAGCGGACCGGGAACACCCCGCGGGTCGGGAGGTCGGTGGAGCCGGGGATGAGGAACGCCCGGTCGGGGACGTAGCGGAGCAGGAACAGCCAGACCGCGGTGAGCAGCAGGACCGCGGCGACCATGAGGAACCCGGCGTAGCTGAGGGTGAGTTTCAGCCGGACGCTCGGCCCGGGCGCCCTACCCACGCGGCCCGCCGCCCTCGGGCCCGGAGCGGGAGCCGGATGCGGAGCCGGTGCCGGAGCCGGGCGGCGGCGCGTCGATGCGGTAGCCGACGCCCGGCACAGTGGCGATGATCCACGGCTCGCCGAGCCGCTTGCGCAGGGCCGAGACGGTGATCCGCACGGCGTTCGTCAACGGGTCGGCGTTCTCGTCCCAGGCCCGTTCGAGCAGCTCCTCGGAGCTGACCACGCCGCCCTCCGCGGCGACCAGGACGTCGAGCACGGCGAACTGCTTCCTGGTCAGTGCGACGAACCGGCCGTCCCGGTGGACCTCGCGCCGGAACGGGTCCACCCGCAGGCCCGCGAGCTCCCGCACCGGCGGCCTGCTGTGGCCGCGCCTGCGGTCCAGGGCCCGGAGCCGGAGCGCGAGTTCGCGCAGCTCGAAGGGCTTGGTGAGGTAGTCGTCGGCGCCCAGTTCGAACCCGGAGGCCTTTTGGTCGAGCCGGTCGGCCGCGGTGAGCATCAGGATCGGCTGGCCGCTGCCGGAGGCGACGATGCGCCGGGCGATCTCGTCCCCGGAGGTCCCGGGGACGTCCCGGTCGAGGACGGCGATGTCGTAGGCGTTGACGGCGAGCAACTCCAGCGCGGTGTCCCCGTCCCCCGCGATGTCGGCCGCGATCGCCTCCAGCCGCAGACCGTCCCGGATGGCCTCGGCCAGGTAGAGCTCGTCCTCGACGATCAGCACTCGCATCCCCCGATGCTACGAGCCGGCACCTATCGTCCGCGTATCGGAAAACGCATACGCCGGGGCAACGGACCGTTGCGTTGACTGGCGGCATGAACCACGAGCAGGGCAGGACGAGAACGGCCACGCACGACCGTGCGGAGCGGACGCCGGAGCGGACGCCGGAGCCGACCGCAGGACCCGGGGAGCCGACCGCAGAGCCGGGGGAGCCCGGCGCCCGGCGCGCGGCGCCGCTCCGGGCGCTCCGGGTGCTCCGGGTGCTCCGCGCCGCCGCCCGGCCGGAGCCCTGGCAGCGCGGGCCGGTCCTCACCGCGCTGGCGCTGCTGCTCGGCCTGCTCCTGCTGCTGCACGCGCAGGTCCCGAACGCCGGGTGGCACCTCGGCAGCCTGGTGGAGAACCTCCTGCCGTGGTTCGGCCTGTTCGTCCCGCTGCTGCTGGCCGCCGCGTTGTGGCGGCGGTCCGCCGCCGCCGTGCTGGCGCTGCTGCTCCCGGTCGCGGCGTGGCTGAACCTCTTCGGCGGCCTGCTCCTTGACAAGTCCCGCCCGGGCGGCGACCTCACCGTGGCCGAGCAGAACGTGAACGCCGACAACCCGGACCCGGACGCCACCGCACGCCACCTGGCCGGCTCCGGCGCGGACCTGCTGGCCCTGGTCGAGCTCACCCCACAGGCGGCGGACGTGTACGAGCAGGGGCTGGCGGCGGCGTACCCGTACCACGTGGTGCTGGGCACCGTCGGCCTCTGGAGCAGGCTGCCGCTGGGCGGGGCCGAGCCGATCGACGTGATGGACTACGGCCCGCTGGCGGAGCGCGCGCCGGCCGCCCGCGACCTGGCTGAGAACCGGGCGCTGCGCACCACGGTGACCACCGCCCGGGGGCCGCTGACCGTCTACGTGGCGCATCTGGGGTCCGTCCGGGTGACCCCCGCCACCGGCTTCTGGACGGCCTCCCGCGACATCGGCGTGCAGGCCCTCGGCCGCTCCCTCGCCGCCGACCGGAGCGAGCGGGCGCTGCTGCTCGGCGACCTGAACGGCACCCTGGACGACCGCGCGCTCGCCGGCCTCACCGCCGGGATGCGCTCGGCCCAGGACACGGCCGGGGACGGCTTCGGATTCAGCTACCCGGCCTCCTTCCCGATGGTGCGGATCGACCAGATCCTGCTCCGCGGAGTGACGGCGACCTACTCCCGGGTCCTGCCGGACGACGGCAGCGACCACCTGCCGGTGGCGGCCGGCATCCGCTGGTGAACCTCCTGCCCCGGTCGGGGCGGGGGCAGACCGACCGGGGCAAGGGGAGTCCGAACTGCGGTCGGATCAGGCCGACTTGGTGATGGTGTAGACGACGTAGACGCCGCACTGGGCGCCGGAGCCCTGCCGACTGACGACCCAGCCGGCCGGGATCGTGGAGGGCCCGCAGACCTGCATGCTGGTCTGGTCGGTGACCTTGACGATGGTGTACGTCCCGTAGGTGCCGCAGAGCGAGGAGTTGCTCTGGACCGCGGTGATCACCCAGCCCGCCGGGACGGCGGACTGCGCGCAGTCCTGGAGGGTGGTCTGGGTGGTGACCTTGAGCAGCGAGTACAGCGGGTAGTTGCCGCAGCCCGCGCCGTTCTGGGTCGAGGTGATCACCCAGCCGGTGGGCACGGGCGAGTTGCCGCAGGCCTGGATGCTGCTCTGGTTCGACAACTGGACGATGGTGTACGTCCCGTAGGTGCCGCAGGCGGCGGAGGTGGTCTGGATGGCGGTGATCACCCAGCCGCTGGGGAGGGCGGACTGTCCGCAGTCCTGGAGGGTGGTCTGGGTGGTGACCTTGAGCAGCGAGTACAGCGGGTAGTTGCCGCAGCCCGCGCCGTTCTGCATCGCGGTGATCACCCACCCCGTGGGCACGGGCCAGTTGCCGCAGGCCTGGACGCTGGTCCGGTCGCCCAGCGGGACGAGGGTGTACGTGCTGTAGGTGCCGCAGGCCGGGGAGACGGTCTGGATCGCGGTGATCACCCAGCCCGGCGGGATCGGGGACTGCCCGCAGTCCTGGAGGACGGTCTGGGTGGTGACCTTGAGCAGCGAGTACAGCGGGTAGCTCCCGCAGGTGCCGGCACCGCTCTGCATCGCGGTGATCACCCAGCCGCTCGGGACCGGCCCGTTCGAGCAGGCCTGGACGGAGGTCAGGGCCGAGGCGTCGGCGATGGTGAACAGCCCGTAGCCGCTGCACCCGGACCACTGCTCACTGACGATCACCCAGCCGGTGGGCACCGGGGTGTAGCCGCAGATCGTCGTCGTGCCGGCGGCCTGCGGCGAGGCCTGCGAGGTCTGCGAGGCCTGCGAGGTCTGCGAGGCCGGTACGGTCCGGGCGGGCTGGGCCGCCTGGGCGGCCGGGGCGACCGCGAGGGTCAGGCCGCCCAGGATCAGCGCCGCCACCGTGAGCCAGCGGGACAGGGACCGTATCGGTCCGAGCAGTCGCATCCGTCGTTCTCCTGATCGTTCGGGCCAGTTGGCGCCTGAGAGCTTGGCAGGCCCGGGCACGCGTGACCAGACCCTCGGCGGCCCGGAGCCTCCGGTGCTGTGCCGCAGCCCGCCGCCGGACGGGTGGATTCCGTGGGGGACAGCGCGCGGCGGCCGCCTGGGGCGCGTGGAGCCGTTCACACTCCCGCCGTACGGCGGACGGCGGCACCGACGGACCTGGTGCCGCGCCGCCTTGACGAGGGAGGACCCCGATGGATCGTCACGGCGCGGCCCGCCACGCAGGCGACCACGCAGCCCGCCGCACCGCCCACGGCCCCGGCCGGGCCGTGGGCGCACCGGCGCTGGCGGCCCTGCTGCTGAGCGGCCCGCTGTTCGCCGGGTGCACCTCGGCGGCCGCCACCGACCCCGAGGCCGCGCCCACGCAGTCCCCCTCCGCCGCGCCCTCCTCCGCCCCGGCCACCGCGCCGCCCGCCCAGCCGGCGCCGCAGCTGACGGACCAGCAGGTGAACTCCGCCGTGGGCCGGATCGACGGCTACGTGCAGGACGCCATGGCGAAGACCGGCGTCCCCGGGGTGGCGGTCGCCGTGGTGTACCAGGACAAGGTGATCCACGCGAAGGGCTTCGGCGTCCGGCAGCTCGGCAAGCCCGACCAGGTGGACCCGGACACCGTGTTCCAGCTGGCCTCGGTCTCCAAGCCGATCTCCTCGACGGTGGTCGCCGGGGCGGTCGGCCAGAAGGTCGCCACCTGGGACGACCCGGTCACCTCCCACGACCCGGGCTTCGCGCTGGCCGACCCGTACGTGACGGACCACGTGACGATCGCCGACCTGTTCTCGCACCGCAGCGGCCTGCCCGACCACGCCGGCGACCTGCTGGAGGACCTCGGCTACCAGCGCGACTACATCGTCCAGCACCTGCGCGACCAGCCGCTCAGCCCGTTCCGGGCGACCTACGCCTACACCAACTACGGCCTGACCGAGGCGGCGGCGGCCGTCGCCAAGGCCAAGGGGGTGGCCTGGGAGGACCTCGCGGCGGACGTCCTCTACAAGCCGTTGGGGATGGGCTCCACCAGCTCCCGGCGCTCCGACTACGACGCCGCGGGCAACAAGGCGGCGCCGCACGTGAAGACGGACGGCGGCTGGCAGGTCAGCACCACCGAGAACGCCGACTCGCAGTCCCCGGCCGGCGGGGTGAGCTCCACCGTGCAGGACCTCGCCCGCTGGATGCGGTTGCAGCTCGCCGACGGGAAGTTCGAGGGCCGGGCGGTGATCGACCCGGCGGCCCTGAACGAGACCCGCACCCCGCACTACGTCAACAGTCCGCCGAGGGCGCCGGCCGCCACCGCGGGCTTCTACGGCCTCGGCTGGAACGTGAACACCGACGCCGAGGGGCGGTTGCGGCTGAACCACTCCGGCGGCTTCGAGCTGGGCGCGGCGACCACGGTGACCCTGCTGCCCTCCGAGCAGCTGGGGATCGTGGTGCTGACCAACGGCCAGCCGACCGGCCTCCCGGAGGCGGTCGCCGAGGAGTTCTTCGACCTCGCCCAGAACGGTCGCGAGACGGTCGACTGGCTTTCCTTCCTCGGCAAGGTGGTCCCCGCCGCCGCGGCGAGCCCCGTCTCGAAGACCGACTACGCCAAGCCCCCGGCCGGAGCCGCCCCGGCCAAGCCGAACTCCGCCTACACCGGGACGTACGGCAGCGGCTACTACGGGACGCTGACCGTCGGCGAGCAGGACGGCGGGCTGGTGATGACGGTGGGTCCCGCCGGGCTGCGGTACCCGCTGACGCACTTCGACGGCGACGTGTTCAGCTTCGCCAGCAAGGGCGAGAACGCGGTCGGCCTGTCCGGGGTGACCTTCACGGTCGGCGGCGACGGGCGGGCCGCCAAGGTGGTCGTCGAGCAGCTGGACGTGGACGGCCTCGGGACCTTCACCCGTTCCTGACGTCCAGTTCCTGACGTCCGGTTCCTGGTGTCCCGTTCCTGAGGCCCGCTTCTCGGCGTCCCGTTCCTGACGTCCTGCGCGCGAGGCCACCGGGCCCCGACCGCCCCCCCCGGAGCTGCGACGGACCGTCCGTCGGCCGCTCCCGGGAGGGCGGTGCGGGGCCCGCTGCGCGAAGTTGTCTGACCAAGTTCGGCCCGTGTTCGCCCGCGCGCCCTTCCCCGGGCGGCGCGGAACCGGTACTTCTGTGTCCCGCCCGTGGTGCACCGCCACCGGGCACCCACCCTCACGCAACCACACGGGACGAGGTACCCCCCATGCGACTTCGCTGGAGCCCCTTCGGCGGACTGCTCGCCACCCTCCCGCTCGTCGGCGCACTGGTCGTCGGCGCCCCCGCCGGCGCCCAGGCGGCGGGCGGCAGCGGCAACCTGATCGTCAACGGCGACGCCGAGGCCGGCGGCTACTGCACCAACGACTGGAGCGCTGCCACCACCGTCCCGGGCTGGACCGTCCAGGCCGGCGGGATCGACGTGATGTGCTCCACGGTCGGCTCCTTCGGCCTGCCGGGCGACGGGCAGACCGCCGGCAAGGCCTTCTTCGCACCGGGCATTTTCGGGGACGGCTCGATGAGCCAGACCGTCGACGTCTCCTCGGCGGCCACCGCGATCGACGGCGCCGGCGTGCACTACAACCTGGCGGGCTGGCTGGGCGGTTGGACCACGTACGGCGGCTACGCCGCGGTGAGCCTGCACTTCCAGGACGCCGGCGGCAACCCGATCGGCGCCACCGCCAAGCTGCCCACCGTCTCCGCGACCGACCGCGGCCTGGGCACCAAGTTCCTCTCCCGCAACGCCACCGGCGCCGTCCCGGCCGGGACCCGCTCGATCCAGGTCGAGGTGCAGTTCCTCTCCACCACGAACGAGACCGGCTACCTGGACAACCTCTCGCTCACCCTCGACACCCCGGTCGCCGCGCCCGCGCCGATCGCCCCGCCGGCCTCCCGAGTGCCGGGCTACGACCACGTGTTCACCGTCATGATGGAGAACACCGACTACGCCCAGATCATGAACGACCCGGCGGACACCCCGTTCATCCACAGCCTGATGTCCCAGGGCGCCACCCTCACCGACTCGCACGGTGTCTACCACCCCAGCGACGAGAACTACCTGGCGATCGCGGGCGGCGACACCTACACCAAGGGCGCCACCTACTGGCCCAACATCAACTCCCCGCAGCGCAACCTCGGCGACACCATCGAGGACGCCGGCAAGACCTGGAAGGCCTACGAGCAGGGCATGGGCACGCCCTGCAACACCACCAAGGCCTACGACAGCTCCTACATGCCCGACGACGCGCCGTTCATCAACTACACCGACATCAGCGGCAACCCGGCCCGCTGCGCGGCCCACCTGTTCGACACCTCGCAGCTGACCACCGACCTCAAGTCGGCGGCCACCACGCCGAACTTCTCCTGGATCGCCGCCGACGACTACTACGACGGCGAGGCCTCCGGCAACGGCAGCGCCACCAGCCTCAAGACCCAGGACGGCTGGCTGCAGCAGACCCTCGCCCCGGTGCTGTCCTCCCCGGCCTGGACCCAGCAGCGCTCGCTGCTCGTGCTGACCTGGGACGAGAGCCAGAACGAGGGCTACAACCACCTGGCCACCGTCGTCGTCGGCTCCCAGGGCACCGTTCCGGCCGGGACCAGCAGCCCGCTGCACTACGACCACTACAGCATCGGCCGGACCTTCGAGTCCGCCCTCGGGCTGCCCGGCCTGACCGCCAACGACACCTACGCGACGCCGCTGAACGCCGCCTTCGCGCCGTCCACCGCGACCGGCCCGACCCTGACCGGCGACCTCAACGCGGTTGCCGCCGGCGGCAACCTCACCCTGCGCTACGCCCTGCCCACCGCCGCCCAGGCCGGTGCCAAGAACTGGATCGGCTTCTACCCGGCGGGCGTCACCCCGGGCTCCCGCTCCTCGCTCACCTGGTCCTACGCCCCGAACCAGAGCGGCGCCCTCACGTTCGCCAGTGGCAAGCTCGGCGGCGCGGGCCGGTACGACGCGTACCTCCTGGCCAACGACGGCTACTCGGTGCTGGCCGGTCCGTTCACCGTCACCGTCGGCTGACGACGGGAGAAAGCCGAGGGGGCCCGCTCGGAGAAGTCCGGGCGGGCCCCTTGCCCTTCCCCCGTCCGGGGTGCGGCCGCCGACGGCCACGGCCGTGACCGACCCTGCCGCTGAGCTGGACCTGAGCTGGACCTGACAGGCAACTTGCCCGAATCGCTGCGGAGTTCGGCGATTGGTTGAGACCATTCCGGTGAAATCGAGACCGGGAGTGGCCTTGTCCGTGCCGACCGCCGGGTTGTCCGTGCGCGCCCGCATCCTGCTGACCGTCACCGCCGTACTGCTGCTCGCGGCGGCCGCCTTCGGCTTCCACCGCGCGATCGGAGTGCACAACTCCGACCGTTTCAGCGGGTGTTGGCAGCTCACCCCGGCGCCCCGCGCCCCGCACCGCTGCGGCACCCCATCGTCGTCGGTCCGGACCTCGGCCGCCGCCCCGCTGCCCGGCGTGAAGGTCACCCGGCGGGCGACACCGGGTGGTGCGGTGTCGAAGTGAGGGCGGGGCGGGGCGGCGAAGATCGTCCCAACGGCCCGCTGCGGGGGTTGGGCGCCGGGCTACGCCTGCTCGGTCGGTGCGGGGGCGGTGGGGAGGGTCCCGACGGTGCGGGCGATGTCGGAGCGGAGCTCGTCCAGACTGTGGTCGGGGCCGAGGACCATGCGGCGGAGCTGGGGCATGGCCAGGCTCCAGCCGACCAGGCCGAGGGCGAAGAACAGGCGGGTGCGGGGGTCGCCGCTGCCCTGGGCGGCCTGGAGCTTGTCCTGGTAGTGGCGGGTGCGGGCCTCCTCGCCGGGGACGGGCCCGTCGCCGAGTTCGAGGGCCTCCCACATGAGCAGCCGCAGCGCCTCGGGGTGGGCGCGGTGGTAGTCGAAGAGGCGCTCGGCGTAGGCGGGCAGGTCGTCGTCGCCGGGCGGGACGGCCTCGGCGAGGTCGGCCATCAGGCGTTCGAGGACGGCGGCGAAGAGCTTGTCCTTGTCGCCGAAGTAGTCGTAGATCGCCCGCTTGTTGGCCCGGGCCTGGGCGGCGATGCGGTCCACCCGGGCGCCGGCGACGCCGTGGGCGGCGAATTCGGCGGCCGCCGCCGTGAGGATCCGCTCTTTGGTCGCCGTCGAGTCGTAGGCCATGGAGCGATGGTAACGAACCGGTTCGTTTGACGATCCCGCGGCGGTCTGCGACGCTCTCCCCGAGCTTCCGAACCAACTGGTTCGTTCGAATGGAGTGGTGATGCCCAGGACCGGTCCGCCCGCGCCTACCTCGCTCGTGCCCGCCTCGCCCGCGCCTACCTCGCGTGCGCCCGTCCCACCTGCGCCCGTTCCGTCGCCGCCCGCCGAGCTGGGTCGGCGGATGCCGCTGGTGATGGCGCTGGCCTGCGGCGTCAGCGTGGCGAACGTCTACTTCCCGCAGGCCCTCGCCCCGCTCGTCGCCGACGGCTTCGGCATCGCGCCGGGCGCGGCGGCGGGCGTGGCCACGGTCACCCAACTCGGGTACGCCGCCGGGATCTTCCTGCTCGTCCCGCTCGGCGACCGGCTGCCCCGCCGCCCGTTGATCAGCGTGCTGCTGGCCGTGACGGGCTGCGCACTGCTCGCCGCCGGGCTCGCCCCGAGCAGCGGTCTCCTGCTCGCCGCCGGTGCCGTCGTCGGCCTGGCCACGGTCGTCCCGCAACTGCTGCTGCCCCTGGCGGCCGGCCTGGTCGCACCCGACCGGCGCGGCGCCGTGATCGGCACCCTCCAGGGCGGCCTGATCGGCGGGATCCTGCTGGCCCGCACCTTCGGCGGCGTGCTCGGCGACCACCTCGGCTGGCGCGCCCCCTACCTGGTCGCCGCCGGGCTCACCGGCCTGCTCGCGCTCGTCCTCGCCCTGGCCCTGCCCAGCACCGCGCCCGCCACCCGCGAGCGGTACCCGGCGCTGCTCGCCGACACCGTACGGATGCTCCGCACCGAGCCGGCCCTGCGCCGCTCCGCGCTCTACCAGGCCACCCTCTTCGCCGGGTTCAGCGCCGCCTGGACGGCACTCGCCCTGCTGCTCACCGGGCCCCACTACCGGATGGGCGCCCAGGCGGTCGGCCTGCTGGCCCTGATCGGCGCGGCCAGCATGTTCTGCGCCCCGGCCGCCGGCCGCTGGGTCGACCGGCACGGCCCGGACCGGGTGAACGGCTGGTGCATCGCGGCCACCCTCGCCGCGGCCGCCGTGCTCACCGCGGGCGCGGCGGGCGGAGCGATCGGCCTGGCCGGGCTCGTCGTCGGCCTCCTGCTGCTGGACGTGGCGGTGCAGTGCAGCCAGGTCGCCAACCAGGCCCGGATCTTCGCCCTGAACCCGGCGGCCCGGAGCCGACTGAACACCGCCTACATGACCTGCTCGTTCCTCGGCGGCAGCGCCGGATCCTGGCTGGGCATCCGGGTCCACGCCCGCTACGGCTGGCCGGGGGTGTGCGCCCTCATCGCCCTCGCCGCGGCCGTCGCCCTCGCCGCCCGACTGCGTCGACCCGGCCGTACGGACACACCGTCGACGCCCCCGGCCGAGGCCGGGTGAACGGCCGCCGGGCCTCCGCCGCTGCCACGCCCCCGACCCTCCCGCTCCACCATCCGAAAGGACCTTCCATGACCTTCCCCGCCATGCCCGCCGCCGTCCTCCAGTTCTTCCGCGCCTCCCAGGACGGCGACGCCGACGCCTGGGCGGCCGCCTTCGCCGAGAACGGCGTCTTCCACGACCCCGTCGGCACCGCGCCGATCACCGGACGCGCAGCGATCCACGAGTTCATCGCCTCCGTGCTGCCCAACTTCCGGCCCTTCCTCGGCCTCACGCCCCTGGAGGCCCACACCGTCGGCCACCACGTCGCCGTCTCCTGGCGCGGCGCCGCCGTCGCCCTGGACGGCAAGCCGGTCAACTGGTCCGGCATCAACGTCTACGAACTGGACGACACCGGCCTCATCCGGGAGGCCAGGGCGTACTTCAACAGCGCCGTCTTCCAGGCCCAGTTGACCGGCTGACCGCCTGACCGCCTGAGCCCGGCCCACCGGGCGTGGCGGGGCTGTCGGCGGCACGAAGTCGGCTGCCCCGCCCGCCGGTCAGAGGATCCGAAGGCGGTCGAGGGCGAGGTAGGCCGCCGCCGTGTCGGTCATCGAACCCCGGCGGAGCACGCGGTCGCGGAACTCCTGGAGGGGGAGGGTGACCACGTCGATGAACTCCGTGCGCTCGGGGTCCGGTTCGGCGACGCGCACGCAGTCGGTGGCGAGGAAGGCGTAGCGGCGGATGGTGGAGTAGGCGTCGTGCCAGTAGGAACCGGCCTCGGTGATGGTGCCCTGGTAGCCGGTCTCCTCCAGCAGTTCACGGCCGATGGCGTCCATGGCCCGTTCACCGGGATCGATGACGCCCCCGGGAAGTTCGTGCAGCACGCGGTCGGGCCCGGGGCGGTACTGGCGGGCCAGGATGACCTGCCGGTCAGGGGTGAGCGCGAGCACGGCGGCGCCCGGACGCTCGCGTTTGAGGTAGAACTCCTCCTGCTGTCCGTCCGGCATCTCGAAGTGGACCTGATCGACGGCCCGGCCGAACTTCTCGAAGACGGTCGTGCGTTGGATCTCGCGCCACGGCGTGGTGTCGGTCATGCGAGGACTGTACGGGGCCGGGCCCGGTAGGAGACCGGGCTTCCTCCACCGATCGAGATCAGGGCGCGTGGGGGCGTAGCGTGGTGATGGTGACGAGCCGCGCGACGGGCGGAGCGGGGGTGCGTCTGGCGGAGCTGGTGGCCGCGCTCTCCCTGGGCGTGGACCTGGGGTTCGGCCAGCCGATGGAGCACGTGCTGCGCCAGTGCCTGATCGCGTTGCGACTGGCCGAGCGGCTCGGCCTGGACGACGACACCCGGTTGGTCGTCTACTACACAGCGTTGCTGGTCAACGTCGGCTGCCATTCGGACGCGCACGAGCAGGCGAAGTGGTTCGGCGACGACATCACGTTGAAGTCCGGCAAGTACGCCCACGAGCAGCGCAGTCTGGCGGGCGCGGCGGCGACGCTGCGGTTGATCGGATCGGGCAACCCGCCGCTGCACCGGTTCCGGGTCGGCCTGGAGTTCACGCTCGGCGGGTTCCGCGAGATGAACGGGATGATCAGCTCGCACTCGGCGCTGGCCCGCGAGCTCGCCCGCCGGCTCGGTCTGCCGGACGCCGTGCAGGAGACGGTGGCCTGTTCGTACGAGCAGTGGGACGGGCGCGGCTGGCCGGGAGAGCGCAAGGGCGAGGCCGTGCCGCTGCCCTCCCGGCTCGCTCAGCTGTCCGAGTACGTCGAGGTGGCACACCGGATCGGCGGGACCGGCGCGGCCACGGCGCTGGCCAGGCGTCGGGCGGGGACGCAGTTCGATCCCGGGCTCACGGCCGAGTTCTGCCGGGAGCCCGAGGAGATCGTGGGCGGGCTGGACACGGTCCGTACCTGGGAGGCGGTGATCGGGGCCGAGCCCGCGCTCGGCGTGCGGCTCGGGGAGGAGGAGTTCGACGCGGCGCTGCTCGCGGTCGCCGACTTCGTGGATCTGAAGTCCCCGTACACGCTGGGCCACGGCCGTGCCGTGGCGGAGCTGGCCGAGGCGGCGGCGCTCGGGCTGCGGATGGGTCCGGCCGAGGTGACGACGCTGCGCCGGGCCGGCCTGGTGCACGGCCTGGGCCGCCTCGGCGTCTCCAACGCGATCTGGGACAAACCGGGACCGCTGGGCGCGGGGGAGTGGGAACGGGTCCGGCTGCAGCCCTATCTGACGGAGCGGATGCTTCGGCAGTCCCCGGCGCTCGCGCCCCTGGGCGAGGTCGCCGTGCAGTACCGCGAACGGCTGGACGGCTCCGGCTACCCGCGCGGGCTCGCGGGCGGCGCGATCTCCTGGCCGAGCCGGATCCTGGGCGTCGCGGACGCGTACCGGTCGATGACCGAGCCGCGCCCGCACCGGGCGGCGCTCCGGGCGGCGGAGGCCGCCGCGCAGCTGCACGCCGAGGTCGCCGCCGGACGCCTGGACGGCGAGGCGGTCGCCGCGGTCCTCGCGGCCGCCGGGCACCGCACGCCCCGGCGCGGCGCCGGGCCCGCGGGCCTGACCACCCGGGAGATCGACGTGCTGCGGCTGCTGGCCCGCGGCTGCTCCAGCAAGGAGATCGCCGCACGGCTGGTGATCTCGCCCAAGACCGCGCGCAACCACATCGAGCACATCTACGCCAAGATCGGGACCTCGACCCGGGCCTCGGCCTGCCTCTTCGCGGTGCAGCACGGTCTGCTCTGAGAGCGGGGCCGGCTCCGGGAACGACGGCCCGGAGGAAGATGCCGAAGATGAGGCATCCGCCCCATGTGCCGGGCACGGCACGGGCCTAGCGTCGAGGCAGCACCGTCGAGGCCGAACCGTCGAGGCAGAACATCGGACCGTGGAGCGAGGCAGTCATGGGCGTCAGAAGCACACTGTTCGCGGTGACCTACGACCGGATGATGGCCAAGGCCGAGCGCCAGGGCCTGACCGACCTGCGCCGCCGGTTGATCGCCGAGGCCGGCGGCCGGGTGCTCGAAATCGGCGGCGGCACCGGGGCCAACCTCGCCCTCTACAGCGACGGCGTGGAGTCGCTGACGGTCACCGAGCCCGAACCGGCGATGGTCCGCCGGCTGGAGCGCCACGCCGCGGAGCGGGCTCCGCGCACCACGGTCCTGCGGGCCCCGGCCGAGGACCTTCCGTTCGAGGACGACAGCTTCGACGTCGTCGTGTCCACGCTGGTGCTCTGCGGGGTGAGCGACCAGCAGCGGGCACTGCGCCAGCTCGGCCGGGTGCTGCGCCCCGGCGGGCGGCTGCTCTTCCTGGAGCACATGCGCTCGGAGGACCCGAAGGCGGCCCGCCACCAGGACCGGATGAACTGGCTGAACCGGCTGGTGGTCTGCTGCGAGTGCAACCGTCCGACGCTCGACTCGATCCGGGCGGCCGGATTCGTCGTCGACCACGTCGAGCGCCAGGTCTTCCCCGCGAGTCCGTCCTTCATCGGCCCGGCCGTGCTGGGCAGCGCCAGGCTCCCGGCGGCGACCCCCTGGTCGGGCCACCGCCCTGCTGCGGCCCGACCGAGCGACCAGGCCACAGAGCCGAGGGCCGAGCCTCCAAACCGAGAGGGTCAGACCCTCACGTCACGGGCGATGCGGTACAGCACGTTCGGACGCAGCGGCCCTTCGGGCGCGGTGGTGTCCTCGAAATCGTCAGCCGGGTCTCGGGTCATGCCGATCCGGCGCATCACTGCCTGGGAACGGAGGTTGGTCGCAGTCGTCACCGCGAGGATCTCGGGGAGTTCGAGCGTGTCGAAGCCGAAGGCCAGGCCGGCGAGGGCGGCCTCGGTGGCGTAACCGTGGCCCCAGGCCGAGCGGGCGAGCCTCCAACCGATCTCCACCCCGGTGAACGGCAGACCGTCATCCACCTGGTCCAAGCCCGCGAAGCCGACGAACTCGCCCGTGGCCCGCACCTCGACCGCCCACCATCCGTAGCCTCGCCGGTCGAACTCGGCCTGGAACCGCGCCACGGAGGCGTCGCTCTGTTCACGGGTGAGCTGGTCCCCCAAGTGCTCGCGAACCTCGGGATCAGCATTCATCGCCGCCCACGGTTCAAGGTCGGAGTCTTCCCATCGACGAAGGATGAGGCGGTCGGTACGCAGTTCAGCCATGCTGCCCAGCCAACGTGAGCTCCGGCCTCAAGGCAATCCATTTTCTTCGGGACGTGGGATCAGAGGGTCATGCCCCTGGCGAGGAGGTCCATGGTCCGGTCGACGAGGTCGTGCAGGTCTTCCTGCTGGCCGCCGCTGACCCACTGCCACAGGGTCTCGTCGACGGCGGCCATCACGGCGACGCAGATGACGCGGACGGGCAGGGAGTCGGCGGGGTGTCCGGCGCGTTCGGCCAGGACGGCGGCGAGCATGTCCGCGTCCCGTGCGGCCTGTTCGGCGGTGCGGCCGCGGATCACCGGGACCTCGCGCACGAGGCGGGTGCGCTGGACGAGTTCGGTGCGGTCGGTGGCGTGGAGGTGGTCCAGGGTGTCGAGGACGGCGTGGCGCAGGGATTCGAGGACCGGTTCGCCGGCGGGGCGGGACCGCAGTCCGGCTGCCAGGAGCGGGTCCTGCTCGTCGGTGAGGACGATGTCCTCCTTGGTGGCGAAGTAGCGGAAGACGGTGCTGGGCGAGACCTCGGCGGCGGCGGCGATCTCCTCGACCCGGGTGGCCTCGTACCCGTTCTCGGCGAACAGGCGGTAGGCGGCGCGGCGGATCGCCTGCCGGGTCCGGGCCTTCTTCCGTTCCCGCAGCCCGGACCGGTCACCGGTGGTGCCCGTGGCGGGTGTGGGGGGCGTGGCTGGCGTGGGGGTCTCGGGGGTCATCGTTCGGCGGTCCTTCGGTCGGGGGCGGTGGTTCCAGGTCGGGGTGCGGGGGCCGGTGCGGGGGCGGGCAGGAACCGGAGCACGAGCAGAGCGACGGTCAGTGCGGCGGCCGCGCAGGCCGCCAGGAGGACACGCGTCCCGTCGGTGAAGGCGCGGTCGGCCGAGGCTGCCAGCCGGCCGTCCGTGAGGCGGTCGGCCACCAGATGGGCGGCGGCGACGGACTGCCGGGCCGCCACGGCCTGGGCGGCGGGGACGGCGTCGGTGTCCAGCCGGGCCGCGTACACGCTGGTCAGGATGCCACCGAGCACCGCCACTCCGAGCGCGGAACCGCACTGGCGCAGCGTGGTCAGCAGGCCGGAGCCGCTGCCGGCGCGTTCGGTGGGCAGTGCGCCCAGGGCGGCACCCACGGCGGGCACGATCGCCGTACCGAGTCCCAGGCCGGCCAGTGCCAGCCACAGCGCCAGGGCCGGGTATCCGCCCGCCTGCCCCACGGCCGCGCCGAGGAGGGTGGCGGCGGACAGGGTGAGCAGCCCGCCGCCGATCACGGCGCGCGGGCCGAAGCGGGCGGTGAGCGCGCCGGTCAGCCTGGGGGCGGCCGCCATGGCGGCCATCAGCGGCAGCATCGCCAGTCCGGCGCCCTGGCCGTCGTAGCCGCGGACGTCCTGGAGGTGCTGGGGCAGGGCGAACATGAGGGCGGCCAGGACGAACGAGACCAGCGTGGCCGCCGCCGTGCTCCACACGAACTCCGGCTGCCGCAGCAGGGACAGGTCCAGCAACGGCCGCTCCCGGCCGCGCGAGCGCCGTACCAGAGCGGCCAGCAGCACGGCCGAGGCCGCGGCCGCGCCCAGGACCGGAGGGCTGGCCCAGCCCCGTGCGGGTCCTTCGTTCAGGGCGAGGACCAGAGCGCCCAGTCCCGCGACCGTCAGCGCGGCGCCGGTGACGTCGAGCCGGGGCGAGGCCGGGTCCCGGCTCTCCGGCAGCAGGAACACGCAGGCCGCGATGCTGGCGAGCGCCAGCGGCACGTTGACCAGGAAGACCGAGCCCCACCAGAACCGCTCCACCAGCCAGCCGCCCAGCAACGGGCCGAGCGGGAACCCGAGCGCGGACACCGCCGACACGACGCCGAGGGCCCGGTCGCGCTCCCGCGGGCCGAACAGGGACGGCAGCACGGACAGTGCCAGCGGCATGACCAGTGCGGCACCCGCACCCATCAGCGCACGGGCCACGAGGACCGGCCAGACCGTGTGGGCGGAGGCACCCAGCAACGAGGCGCCCAGGAAGACCCCCAGGCCGGCGACGAGCACGCGCCGCCGGCCGAAGCGGTCGCCCAGCAGCCCGCCCGGGAGCATCAGGGCCGCGAGCACCACCAGGTAGCCGTTCACCATCCACTGCAACTGCCCGCCCGTGGCACCCAGCTCCGCCGAGATCGAGGGCAGCGCCACGTTCAGGACCGTCGCGTCCAGGCCGAGCAGCAGATTGCAGGCCACCAGGGCCGCCAGTGCCCACCAGCGCCGCGAGCGGGACAGCGCCGACGACGGGCACACCATGCCAACCTCCAGGAGAACCGAACCACGAATCTGACACCAGACTCCCATATGGGAGTCGACTGTCAAAATAGGGGGTCCGGGCGACGAGCCGCACCGGCCCCTGGGCATGCAACGGCGAGGCCCCGTGCTCCCGGGGTCGGGAGTACGGGGCCGTTGTGCGCGTTGGGGTCAGGCCGCTCGGGTGCGAGTGGCCGGGCCTGCCGTGGTCGGGCTACATCGGAAAGATCGGGGCGGAGACGACGTTCTCCTCGGCGCTGTCGTAGCAGGAGAACAAGCGGGCCTGGGCGCCCTGGTAGAGCCCGCCCCAGGAGTTGAGGCAGTTGGCGGAGGCGACCTTCGGCTGCATCTGCCTGCCGTTGCCCTTGTGGACCCAGTTGAACCAGGTGTCGTTCGCGGAGCCCTGGGTGCAGGGGTACAGGCGCATGTGGTTGCCGGTGACGTCGCCCCCCTCCCAGTTGTTCACGCACAGGGTGTGCACGTGGTCGTTGCTCGTGGCCGCCTGGATCTGGAAGTGGGTGGCGTCCGCCGGGTACAGCGACCACTGCTGGGCCTGGGTGCCGTTGCATCCCCAGATCTGGACCGTGGCGCCGGAGACGAAGTCGGCGCCGGAGACGTCGAGGCAGTAGCCGTTGGCGAACCGGACCTCACCCCAGACGGACCTGGTATCGGCGTGGGCGGTGCCGGTGCCGAGCGTGGCGGCGAGCAGAGGTGCTGCGGCGACGGCGGCGAACGTGGCCAGGAGTTTGCGCATGATGATCTTCCCCCGTTGATCGACAAGCTGTTGATCACGATCGTAGGGGAATCCCTCCGCACGATGATCACCGAGCGGCAACGAACAGGAGACGAAGCGGGGTCGTGGGCCCGGGGCCGGCGGCGGCCTCCGCATCCCGCCCAGGGTTCGGCGGGCAGACGCAGGGTGTCGACGGCGCCGCGCGGCGAGCGGATGCAGCGCCCGGGGGATGCGGCGCCCCGGGGGATTCAGCCGCGGGCCGCGCGGGGGCCCGGGAGAGCGAGGGCCAGGAGTGCGGCGACGGTGGTGAAGGCGGCCGCGGCGAGCAGGGCCCGTCCGTAGCCGGCGGTGGCGGCCTGGGCCGCGGTGCCGCCGTGGGAGGCGGCGGTGTGCGAGGCGACGGAGGCGAGCGCGGCGAGGCCGAGGGCGCCGCCGACCTGCCGTGAGGTGTTCACCAGCCCCGAGGCCAGCCCGGCCTCCTCGGGCCGGGAGCCGGCGGTGGCCGCGACGGTGAGCGGCATCGTGGCCAGGCCCAGGCCCAGGGTGCAGAGGACGAACGGCGGCAGGACGTCGGTGGCGTACGAGCCGTCGGCGGTGATCTGCGACAGCCAGCCGAACCCGGCGGTGCTGACCGCCGTGCCGAGGACCATCAGCGGGCGCGCGCCGGTCCGCCCGATCAGCCGGGTGGCGATCCGGGCGCCGGCGATGATCGCGAGCGCGCCGGGGACGAAGGCCAGGCCCGCCCGCAGTGGGTCCCACAGGAGGACCTGCTGGAAGTAGAGCGAGAGCAGGAACCACATCGCGAACATGGCCGCCCCCAGGGCGAACACGGTCGCGTTGGCCAGGACCAGCACGGGGCGGCGCAGGATCGTGAGCGGCACCAGCGGCTGGGCGGTGCGGGCCTCGATGACGGCGAACGCGGTGAGCAGCGCGAGGGCGGCCGCGACGGGGGCCCACACCTGGGGCGCGCCCCACGGGTGGGTCTCGGTGGCGACGATGCCGTAGGTGAGCAGGGTCAGCCCCAGGGTGACGGTGAGCGCCCCGGGCAGGTCCAGGCGGCGGCCGGCGCGCGGACGCTGCCCGACGGGGACGGAGCGGACGGCGGCGACCACCAGGACCATGCCGATCGGCACGTTGACGAAGAACACCCAGCGCCAGCCCGCGTACTGGGTGAGCACGCCGCCCAGCACCGCGCCGGCCGCGCCGCCCGCGGCCATCACGGCGCTCCAGGCGCCCATCGCCCGGGTGCGGGCGCGGGGTTCGGTGAAGGTGGTCATGATCAGGGTCAGGGTGGCCGGGGCGAGCATCGCGCCGCCGACGCCCTGGGTGGCGCGGGCGGCGATCAGCAGCGGGCCGTTGCCGGCCAGGCCGCAGACCAGGGAGGCGGTGGTGAAGGCGGCCAGCCCGGTGGTGAAGGCGCGCTTGGCGCCGATCAGGTCGGCGAGGCGGCCGCCGAGCAGCAGCAGCCCGGCGAAGCCGAGGGTGTAGGCGTTGACGATCCACTGGAGCCCGGCCGGGCTGAGGCCGAGGCTGTCGCGGACCTGCGGCAGGGCGACGTTCACGATCGACACGTCGAGGACGACCATGAACTGGGCGGCGCAGGCGATCCACAGGACGGTCGAGCTCCGGCGGTCCGGGGCGGAGGTCCCGTCGGTGCTTCCGTCCGGGGTGATGTCCGGGGTGGTGCCCGGGGTCGAGTCGGCGGGCGGGGTGGTGCGTGCGCGCGGTGCGGGGGCTGGCTCAGGCATGGGGGAAGAGTAACTCTATAAATAGAGTCCTCCTATTTCCTATCCGACTGCGGTGGGCGCTGCGTGTGCCGCGTCCAGGGCCGCGTCCCCCGCGTAGGCGGTGGCGATCCGCCCGAAGCCGCGCCGCAGCACCTCGTCCACACCGGCTTCGACGTCCCCGACCGGCGCCCCCTGGGCCAGCAGTCGGTGCCGGGCGCCGAACGCGGCGGAGGCCACCGCGCCCACCAGGCCGGCGAACAGCTCCTGGTCGGCCACGGCCGTCCGGCCGGCGGCCCGCTCGGTCAGCGCCGCGAGCAGCAGCTCCCGCCGCTCCCGGTCCAGCACCAGGTACGCGTCGCGCAGCGCCGGGCTCGCCAGCAGCACGCCCGCGAAGGTCCGGGACCGGGGCAGGCCGTCCTCGTCGAGCCCGATCCGGGTGACGGAACGGAAGCACGCCTCCAGGGCGGCGATCAGTCCCAGGGTGGTGCCCGCCCCCGCCACGGCCGCGGTCAGCCCCTGGTTGAAGTCGGCCCGGCGGCTGAAGAAGATCTCCTCCTTCGTCCGGAAGTGCGTGAACACCGTCGCGGGCGCGACCTCGGCCGCCGCCGCGATGTCGGTGAGCCGCACCTCCTCGAAGCCGTGTGCGGCGAACAGCCGGAACGCCGCGTCCCCGATGGTGCGACGGGTCCGCTCCCGCTTGCGTTCGCGCAGGCCGGAGGTGGTCTCGGCGGGGGTGTCGGTGCGGGTGGGCATGGATCAAGCCTAGCCGTAGTCGCCGGATTTCTGGAGTCGCTCCATTTCCGGGCCGCGCCAATGCCTTCGGTCGGACGGTTCGATGACGTAGGGTCAGCAGTCGACAGCGGAGCGAAGCGAAGGGTTGGACCCCATGGCCGAGCAGGGTGCCGCAGGCGCGGTGGAGACAGCGCGCCGTTACTACGGGAGCGCCGAGGTCGACGGCTTCTACGCCACGGTGTGGGGCGGGGAGGACATCCACACCGGGACGTACCTCGAACCGGACGAGTCCATCGCGCGGGCGTCCCGGCGCACCGTGGAACGGGTGGCGGCGAAGGTCGCCGGGCGGCTCGGGCGCCCCGGGGCCACGGTGCTGGACCTCGGGTCCGGGTACGGCGGTGCGACCCGCTACCTGGCCGGGCGCTTCGGGTGCCGGGTGGTCGCGCTCAACATCAGCGAGCGGCAGAACGCGCACCACCGGGCCGTCAACGCGGCCCACGGGCTCGACCGGTCGATCGAGGTCGTCACCGGCTCGTTCCAGGACATCCCCTTCCCGGACGGCCACTTCGACGTCGTCTGGTCGCAGGAGGCCTTCTGCCACAGCCCCGACCGCGACCGGCTGCTCGCCGAGGTCGCCCGGGTGCTCCGGCCCGGGGGCGAGGTGGTCTTCACCGACGTGATGGCCGCCGAGGGGGTCGCGCCCGAGACGCTGCGGGCGGTGGTGGCGCGACTGGAGGTGGCCGAACTCGCCACCCCCGGCTACTACTTGAAGCGGTTCGCCGAACTCGGCCCGCTCCGGGTCGACTTCGACGACGACGGCGGGCAACTCCTCACCCACTACCTGCGCCTGGTGGCGGAGACCGAACGCCGGGCCCCGGAGCTGCGCCGGCTCATCGGGCCGGACTACGTCGCGGGGCTGCTGGAGAACCTGCCGCTCTGGGTGGAGGCGTGCCGGCAGGGCCGGTTGAGCTGGGGGATCTTCCACGGCCGGGACGGCCGCGACGGGCACTGACCGGTCGGGGCCGCTGACCTGGACGGCCCGCCGGACCGGCAACGCTGCGAAAACGATGCGACTACCGGTGCAGCGTGTGAGTGCGCGACGGTCGGAACGTGCAGGCAATCACCGACCGGCCGCCCACCGGACCCGCCGTACCGGCCGTACCCGAGCGGACCGCCGACGGGCGGGCCCGGCTGCGCGTGCTGATGGCCGGGACCGCCCGGGGCGACGAGCGGGCCTTCGAGGAGCTCTACGCGGCCACCGCCGGCGCCGTGCTGGGCCTGGTGCTGCGGGTGGTGCGCGACCGCGCGCAGGCGGAGGAGGTCGTCCAGGAGGCGTTCTGGCAGGTCTGGCGGGAGGCCCCGCGCTACCGCCCCGAGCGGGGCGAGGTGCTGACCTGGATGCTCACCGTGGCCCACCACCGCGCCGTCGACCGGGTCCGCTCCGCCCGGGCGGCCGCCGACCGGGACCGCGCCGCCGCGCTGCGCGGCTACACCCCGGACTTCGACCAGGTCGCCGAGCAGGTCGAGGGCGCGCTGGAGCGCGAGCTGGAGCGCCGGACGGTCCGGCACGCGCTGGCCGGGCTGACCGAGGTCCAGCGCGAGTGCCTGCTGCTGGTCTACTTCGGCGGCTGCACCCACACCCAGGCCGCCGCCGCGCTCGGCGCGCCGCTGGGCACCGTCAAGACCCGCATCCGCGACGCCCTCGGCCGGCTGCGCGAGGAGCTCGGCGACGCGGCCGGGCCCCCGCCCCGGCCGCGCGCGCGTCGGCCGAGCGGGCCCCGGCGCCCCGTCGTAGGCTCGCGGCCGTGACCGCCCCGACCGCACCGGCCCCGGCCGGACTGACCACCGGAGCCCTCGCCCGCCGGCTCGGCGTCTCGCCCACCACCATCCGGTCCTGGGAGCGCCGCTACGGCATCGGCCCGGCCCACCGCGCCCCCGGGCGGCACCGCCGCTGGGAGCCGGAGGACGTGGCCGTCCTGGAGGAGATGTGCCGGCTCACCGCCCGGGGCGTCAACCCCGCCGAGGCCGCCCGGACGGCCCTGGCGGCCGGGTCCGGCCCTGGAACCGGCTCCGACTCCGGGTCCGGCTCCGGGCCCGGGCGGTCGACCGCCCGGACGGGGACGGCCTCCGGCGGCAACACCCTGCCGGTGGGCACCGTGCGCCCCGAGTGCCGGGGCCTGGCCCGGGCCGCCGTCCGGCTGGACGCCCCCGAGGTGGCCCGCATCCTGCGCCGCAGCGTCGACGAGCTCGGCGCCGTCGTCGCCTGGACGGAGGTGATGACCCCGGCGCTGCGGGCGGCCGGGCGCAAGTGGGTCGCCGAGGGCGAGCGCTACGTCGAGGTGGAGCACCTGCTGTCCTGGCACGTGGCGGCCGCGCTGCGCCGGGTCGCCGACCGGCCGGAGCCGCTGCCCGGCCCGGCCGTGCTGCTCGCCGGGATGCCGTCCGAACTGCACGCCCTCCCGCTGGAGGCGCTCGCCGCGGCGCTGGCCGAACGCGGCCTGCCGTTCCGGATGTTCGGCCCCGCCCTGCCGCCCGAGGCGCTGCTCGAAGCGGTGCGCCGGACCGGCCCGCCCGCCGTGCTGCTCTGGTCGCAGGTCACCCGCACCGCCGACCGGGCCCTGGTCGAACGGGTGGTCCGGACGGCCTGGGGCCCGCAGGGCGCGCGCACCCAGCCGGTGGTGCTGGTCGCCGGGCCGGGCTGGGCCGGCCCCCGCCGCCCACCGGGCACCCTGCGGCCGCGCGACCTCGCCACGGCCGTCGACCACCTGGAGGCGCTGCTCCGCTGACCAGGACCGGGGCACCCCCCCCGGCCCCCGGACACCCGCCGGGCACACCCACCGGGCACACCCCGCCGTACGGAAGGAACCGAAGGAGCGGACCATGGACGAGCCGACCCCGACCGGCAAGCACTGCCTGGTCACCGGCGCCACCGGCTACATCGGCGGCCGCCTGGTCCCCGAACTGCTCGCCGCCGGGCACCGCGTCCGCTGCCTGGCCCGCGACCCGGGCCGGCTGCGCGACCAGCCGTGGCGCGCCGAGGTGGAGGCGGTCGCGGGTGACGTCACCCGGCCGGAGGCGCTGGACGGCGCCTTCGACGGCGTCGACGTCGCCTACTACCTGGTCCACTCCCTCGGCACCGGGCCGGACTTCGAGTCCACCGACCGCCGCGCCGCCCGCGCCTTCGCCCGCGCGGCCGCCCGGGCCGGGGTCGGCCGGATCGTCTACCTCAGCGGGCTGGTGCCCGCCGGGGTGCCCGAGGCCGAGCTGTCCCCGCACCTGCGCTCGCGTGCCGAGGTCGGCCGGGTGCTGCGGGAGGCCGGGGTGCCCACCGCCGAACTGCGGGCCGCCGTCATCATCGGCTCCGGCTCCGCCTCCTTCGAGATGCTCCGCTACCTGACCGAACGCCTGCCCGCCATGGTCACCCCGCGCTGGGTCAACACCCGGATCCAGCCCGTCGCCGTCCGCGACGTGCTCCACTACCTGGTCGGCGCGGCCGGGCTGCCGCCCGAGGTCGACCGGGCCTTCGACATCGGCGGACCGGACGTGCTGACCTACCGGCTGATGATGCAGCGCTACGCCCGCGCGGCCGGCCTGCCGCCACGGCTGATCCTGCCGGTGCCGGTGCTCACCCCGGCGCTGTCCAGCCACTGGGTCGGCCTGGTCACCCCCGTGCCCGGGCCACTCGCCCGCCCGCTGGTGGAGTCGCTGCGGCACGAGGTCGTCTGCCACGAGCACGACGTCGCCCGCTGGATCCCCGACCCGCCGCAGGGCCTGACCGGTTTCGACCGCGCCCTCGAACTCGCCCTGCGCCGCATCCGCGAGGCCCGGGTCACCACCCGGTGGTCCTCCGCCTCGCTGCCCGGCGCCCCCAGCGACCCGCTGCCCACCGACCCCGACTGGGCCGGCGGCAGCCTCTACCAGGACCTGCGGGAACGGCGGGTGGACGCCGACCCGGCCGCCGTGTGGCGGGTCGTCGAGGGCGTCGGCGGCGACAACGGCTGGTACTCCCTCCCGTTCGCCTGGGCGCTGCGCGGCACCCTCGACCGGCTGGCCGGCGGGGTCGGCCTGCGACGCGGCCGACGCGACCCGGAGCACCTGCGGGTCGGCGACGCCCTCGACTTCTGGCGGGTCGAGGAGATCGAACCCGGGCGTCTGCTGCGGCTGCGGGCCGAGATGCGGCTGCCCGGCCTGGCCTGGCTCGAACTGCGGGTCTCCCCGGACGGCGAAGGCGGCGCCCGCTACCGCCAGCGCGCCCTGTTCCACCCGCACGGACTGGCCGGCCACGCCTACTGGTGGTCGGTGGCGCCGTTCCACTCGGTGGTCTTCGACGCCATGGCGCGCAACATCACCGAACGGGCCCGGCATGCCGCCTGACCGGTCGCCCACCGTGGCGGGGCGGACCGCGGGAGCACCGCCAATCCGCGCGGTGACCCGCTCCGAAGGACCGGGTACGGTCCGGCACCCGCCGCACCCGCCGCACCCGCCGCACCCGCCGCACCCCACCCCCAGAACCCCGACCGCACCCGCTCCGAGGTCCCGCCGATGACCGTCTCGATCGCCCTGTTCACCCAGGACCTGCGCCTGCACGACAACCCCGTGCTGCACGCCGCCCGCGCCGCCGCGGACCAGGTGGTGCCGCTGTTCGTCCTCGACCCGGCCGTCGAGGCGGCCGGCTTCGCCGCCCCCAACCGGCTGGCCTTCCTGGCCGACTGCCTCGCCGACCTGGACGCCTCGCTGCGCCGCACCGGCTCCCGGCTGATCGTCCGCCGGGGGCCGACCGCCGAGCAGACGGCCGGGCTCGCCGCCGAGACCGGGGCCGGGACGGTGCACGTCGCCGCCGGGGTCAGCGGCTACGCCCGGCGGCGCGAGGCCGCGCTGCTCGCCCTGTTCGGCGACCGGCTGCACGTCCACGACGCCTCGGTGACCGTCGTGCCGCCCGGCCGGGTCGCCCCGGCGGGCCGCGACCACTACGCCGTCTTCACCCCGTACCACCGGGCCTGGCAGCAGACCCCGCACCGCACCGTGCTGGGCGC
The DNA here is from genome assembly GCF_042896295.1 of Kitasatospora sp. NPDC001309. Taxonomy (NCBI): domain Bacteria; kingdom Bacillati; phylum Actinomycetota; class Actinomycetes; order Kitasatosporales; family Streptomycetaceae; genus Kitasatospora; species Kitasatospora sp. NPDC001309. Next base: position 107,398 of record NZ_JBIAXC010000026.1, read on the forward strand.
GCCCCGGGTGATCCGCACACCGGACGGCATCGGCAGCGAGAACCTCGCGGTCAGCGGCCCGTTCTCACCCTCGCTGCCGCGCGGCGGCGAGACCGCGGCCCGGGAGCGCTGGCGGCGCTGGGACGTCGACGCGTACGCCGACGTCCACGACGACCTGGCGGCCGACGACACCTCCCGGCTCTCCCCGTACCTGCACTTCGGCTGCCTGTCGGCCACCGAGCTGACCGCCCGCGCCCTCCAGCGCGGCGGCCCCGGGGCGGAGGCCTTCGTCCGGCAGCTGGCCTGGCGGGACTTCCACCACCAGGTGCTCGCCGCCCGGCCCGACGCCGCGCACCGCGACTACCGCACCCGGGAGGACCGCTGGCACCGGGACGAGCACGAGGCCCAGGCCTGGCGGGAGGGCCGCACCGGCTACCCGATCGTCGACGCCGGGATGCGCCAGCTCGCCGAGGAGGGCTGGATGCACAACCGGGCCCGGCTGCTGACGGCCAGCTTCCTCGCCAAGTCCCTCTACCTGGACTGGCGGATCGGCGCCGCCCACTTCCTCTCCCTGCTGGTCGACGGCGACGTCGCGAACAACCAGCTCAACTGGCAGTGGGTGGCCGGCACCGGCACCGACACCCGGCCCAACCGGGTGCTCAACCCGCTGCGCCAGGCCGACCGCTACGACCCCGACGGGGCCTACGTACGGCGCTGGGTACCGGAGTTGGCCCACCTGCCCGGGCCGGCCGTGCACCGCCCGTGGATGCTCGCCCCCGAGTACCCGGACCCGATCATCGCCCCCGACGCGCTGATGGTCCGGATGCGCGCGGCCCGGGAGCTGGACGCCCCGTAGCACCACCGCCGTTGGGCCACCGCCGTTCGTACCGCTCCCCGCTCCCCGCTCCCGGCTCCCCGCCCCGGTCGCTCAGCGTTGTGGACGGGCGCCGGCCGGGCTGACGAGGCGGTCGCCGACGAGCCGGGTGCCGGCCTGCTTGACCTGCCTCAGCACGGGGGAGACCTCCATGCCCTGGAGCCCGGCGAGGGACCCGATCCGCTCCGACGTGAACACGAACAGTTCGTCGAGGTCCCGGCAGTGCGCGACGGCGTGGAGGTTCCAGGGCCCGGAGACGGCCGCGGCGAAGGCGATCCCTGGCTCCTGCGCCAGGGCGCGGCCCGCGGTCTTCAGCTCCGAGGGGTGCACCCGGAGCCAGAGGTGGGCGCGGGCGTGGTAGCCCAGGGCCGCCGCGGCGATCTCCACGTCGAGGTGGACGGCGCGGTGCCGGAGCAGGGTGTCCAGGCGCCGGGAGACGCGCCCCGGGGTGAGCCCGGCGGCCGCGGCGAGGTCGACCAGACCGGCCCGGCCGTCGGCGGCGAGCGCGGCGAGCAGCTTCTCGTCCTCCGGGGCGAGGTGCAGCGGATCGCGGGGGACGACCGGGGACTCGGTGAACGGGGGTCCGTCGCCGCCCAGTGCCGCCTCCTCCTGCGGGGACAGCGTGCCCTGGAGGGCGGACCAGTAGTGGCCGCGCCCGCCGAGGAACTGGCGGAGCATGGCGACGGCGTTGATGTCGAGCACCGCGGCCGTACGGGGCAGCCGCTGCCCGAGGAGGTCCTCGCGCTGTTCCCGGGTCCGGGACTGCGTCGCGCAGGTGATCTCGCAGCCCGCCGCGTCCAGCGACACCCAGTTGACGTCGTCCCGCCCGGCCAGCGCGTCGGCGATCGCCGGGGCGCTCCCGGGGCGGCAGCGCAGCCGCACCAGCCACCTGCTCTGCCCCAGGGCGCCCGGGTTGACCACGCCGGCCACCCGGATGACGCCGTCGGCGCACAGGCGGCGGTAGCGGCGGTTGACAGCGCCCTCGGTCAGGCCGAGGGCGGTCGCGATCGCGGCGAACGAGGCCCGCGGAGCGATCTGCAACGCCCGGATGATTCGCACGTCGTCGGGCTGGATCGGAGTGGATTCCGACATCGGGGACCTTGCCATGGGGGCGATCCTACGGACGGGGGCCGGTGGCTCGCCCGGGTGGCGGTGCGGGCGGAACACTCGGCGGTGCCCGAAGCGGGAAGCAGGGCTCGCAGCAGCGAGACCCCGAAGACCCGAAGACCCGAAGAGATGGGGATGACGCCGGATGTCATCGACAGGCAGCGCACCGCACCCACCGACCGCCCTGATCGTCGGGGCCTCTCGCGGCCTCGGCCACGCGATGGCGGCGGAGTTCCTCGACCGGGGCTGGTCGGTGGTCGGCACGGTGCGCGACCCCGCGGCCCGCACGCCGCTGCACGAGCTGGCGGACCGCGCCGGCGGGCGGGTGACCGTCGAGCAGCTCGACGTCAACGACCCCGGCCTGCTGCCCCCGCTGCACGAACGGCTGGCGCACCGACGGTTCGACGTGCTCTTCGTCAACGCGGGCACCACCAGCAACGAGCGGACACCGATCGGGGCGGTCACGACCGCCGATTTCGTCGACGTGATGGTCACCAACGCGCTCGGCCCCCTGCGCGTCATCGAAGCCTTCGAGGACCTGGTCGCCCCTGCGGGCCTGATCGGGGTGATGTCCTCCGGGCAGGGCAGCATCACGGACAACACGTCCGGCGGCCGCGAGGTCTACCGGGGCAGCAAGGCGGCCCTGAACATGTTCCTGCGGAGCTTCGCGGCCCGGCGCAGCGGCACCGGGCGGGCCTTCCTGCTCCTGGCGCCGGGCTGGATCCGCACGGACCTGGGCGGCCCGGACGCGCCGTTCACCGTCGAGGAGACCGTCCCCCTGCTGGTGGACGTCCTGCTGTCCCGGCTGGGCACGCCCGGACTGGCGTACCTGGACCGGTTCGGCCGGACCGTCCCCTGGTAGGTCCCGCCGGGCGCAGGCACGGGGTTGACGGGTGCCGGCGCGGGACAGGTCGGCGCGGGACAGGCCGGTGGGCCGCAGCGAGGCTGCGGCCCACACGGGTTGGAGCTGTGCGCGTCGTACGGTCGCTCAGGAGGCGTTGAGGGCCGCGTCGTCGATGACGAAGCTGGTCTGCAGGGAGGAGTCCTCGGTGCCGGTGAACTTGAGGGTCACGCTCTGGCCCGCGAAGCTCGACAGGTCGAAGGTCCGCTGCACGTAGCCGGTGCCGGCGTCGACGTTGGAGTAGGTGTGCAGGGTGGTGGAGTTGGCCTGGACGGTGAGCTTGTCGTAGGCCGTGGTGCCGGTCTCGGCGGTGTCGACGTGCAGCCAGAAGCTGAGCGTCGCCTTGCAGCCGGCCGGGATGGTGACGGTCTGGCTCAGGGTGTCGGTGTGGGTGCTGCCGTAGCCGTCGAGCCAGGCCTTCCAGGAGCCGGAGTGGCTCGGCTCGCTGCTGGAGTTGTCGATCACGCCGCTGGACGCGGTCCACGGGGAGGCGGTGCCGGTCTCGAAGCCGGGGTTGCCGAGCAGCTGGCCGCCGCCGGTGCAGGTGCCGCCGCCGGTGCCCGCGACGGTCCAGGTGAAGGAGGCGGAGCCGGTGGCGCCGGTGGTGTCCTTGGCGGTGACCGTGACGTTGTTGCTGCCCGCCGTGGTCGGGGTGCCGGAGATCAGGCCGGACGAGGAGTTGATCGACAGTCCGGCCGGCAGGCCGGTGGCCGAGTAGCTGAGGCTCTGGCCGGAGGCCGAGTCACTGGCGTGGATCTGCAGGCTGGCCGCGGTGCCGACGGTGCCGCTCTGGTTGCCGGGGCCGGTGACCGTGACGGTGTTGCCGCCGCTGCTGCCGCCGGCCGTGAAGGCGGCCAGGCCGTTGGGGGTGCCGAGGCCGGTCGGTCCGTCGTAGCCGGCGCCGGCGGTGCAGAGGTAGGTCGGCGAGCAGGTGCCGTTGGCGCCGCTGGTCACGTCGTTCAGCGAACCGGCGTGCTGGTAGGCGTACTTGGCCGGGACGTCGCCCGCGCCCGGGGCGCCCGCGTCGGCGTAGACGGCGGCGATGATCGGCGCGGAGGCGCTGGTGCCGCCGTACACGGCCCAGCCGCTGCCGCCGTAGGTCTGGTAGACGGCGACGCCGGTGGCCGGGTCGGCGACGGCGGAGACGTCCGCGATGGTGCGGTTGGCGCAGCCGCTGTCGGTCTGCCAGCTGGGCTTGGGGTCGTAGGCGGAGCAGCCGGAGCCGGCGCCCTCGCCGCCGGAGCTGGTGCCCCAGACGGACTCGCTCCAGCCGCGGGCGTTGGAGGCGCGGGTCAGCGAGGTGCCGCCGACGGAGGTGACGTACTGGGAGCCGGCCGGGTACTGGGCGCCGTAGCCGGAGTCGCCGGAGGAGGCGGTGATGGCCACGCCGGGGTGGTTGAAGTACTGGCTGTCCGAGGTGGTGTCGCTGGAGTCCTCGGCGCCGCCGTAGCTGTTGGAGACGAACTTCGCGCCCTGGGCGACGGCCTGGTTGACCGAGGCGCCGAGGTCGCCCATGGTCGCCGAGTTGGCCTCGACCAGCAGGATGTGGGCGTTCGGCGCGACCGCGGAGACCATGTCGAGGTCGAGGGAGATCTCGCCCGACCAGCCGGTGTCGGAGGTCGGGTAGCTGGTGCCGCCGTTCTGGTCGATCTTCTTGAAGCAGCCGTTGGCGGTGGTGCACGCAGGCAGCCCGTACTGCGTGCGGTAGGTCGCCAGGTCGGACTCGGCGTTGGGGTCGTCCTGCGCGTCGATGATGGCGACGGTCTGACCGGCGCCCCCGTTGGCGGGCAGGGCGTAGGCGCTCTGCAGGTCGCCGGGGCCGAGGCCGGACGGCGTCGCGTCCGGCGAGACCGCGTTCAGGGCGAAGGCGTGCGGCTGGACGACGTCGGTGCGCACCAGCGCGTCGCAGGCCATCCGGTGCGGGCCGCTCGGCTTGGCGCACACGTGCCGGACGCCGCTGCCGGCGGCGCCGGCCTGGCCGGACCAGGTGGCCGAGGCGTCGGCCGGGGCGGCCAGCGCGAGGCCGGCGGCGACCACGGCGCCGACCGCGAAGGTCGCGGTGCCGGCCCGGAGCCGGCGGTGCCGCAGGGGGGAACGGAGGAAGTTGCGCAACGGAGCCCTCCCAGGTGGGGGGTGGGACCCCGGGGGCGCCGAGGAGGCCGTCGTCAGGCGGCCGGTCGGCGGGCAGGCCCGGGGTGTGAGGGGGAGACGCGCACGAGCAGACGGCTGCCCTGGAGGGTCGGCGGGGCACGGCACGTCGGCCCGTGGGGGACGGGGGGCGCCGCCGGACGATCGATGATCGGGGCATGCCAAGGAGGTGGTGCCGAGCCTTCACGGCGTCAGCGGTAGGAAGGTAGCCAAGTCCGGTGGCGGCGAACAAGGCCGAAGTCCACCCCATGACCGAGGCTTGACCGGGCGGGATCCCGCCACTGGCGCCGCCTCGCCGCCGGCCGCGCTGAGCGGCGGTTCACCTCGCACACGGAACGGCCGAGGCCGGGCCGGGCCCCGCGCCGTACGGCCGGGCCGGCGCGGTGGGCGGCCGGGCGGCTTCGGTTCGTCAACACCCCACCGCACGAGGGCGGTTCAGCGGCGGTGGGGGAAGGAGCGCCGGGGTGTCAGGGCGCATTGGGTCGGGTCGGGTCGGGGTCGGGTCGCGTCAGGGCGCGTCGGGTCCGTCGCGCAGGATGGGGCGTACGGGGTTCGCCGGGCGGGACCCGGTTGGGCGCCGGGGCGATTCGGGTACCTCCCTTGGCATGTCGGACGAGAAGAACCGCGCCGTGGCCGAGGCGATCCTCCCGCTGGTCGGCGGCGCCGCCAACATCCGCTCGGTGGCCCACTGCATGACCCGGCTCCGGCTGGGCCTGGCGGACCGCTCCCTGGTCGACCGCGCGGCGCTCGCGGCGCTGCCGGCCGTCCTGGGCACGGTCGACGACGACACCTACCAGATCGTGCTCGGCCCGGCGGCCGTCGCCGGGGTCACCGCGCAGCTGCTGCGGCTGCTCGACACCGGCGGTGGGGCCGAGACGGCGGACGGTCCGGTCCCCACTGCCTCGGCCCCCACCGCCTCGGCTCCCACTGCCGAGGACCTCGCCGGGCGCGGGGAGCGGATCCGGGCGCAGGCCCGGGTGCGCAACGCGACCCCGGTCAAGCGGGCGCTGCGCCGGATCGCGAACGTCTTCGTCCCGCTGATCCCCGCCCTGATCGGCTGCGGCATCGTCGCGGCGCTCGCCGGGGCGCTGGCCAACCTCGGCTGGGCCCCGGCCCTGGTCGCCGCGCTGACGGCCGTCTCCTCGGGGTTCATGTCCCTGCTCGCCGTCTTCGTCGGCTACAACACGGCGAAGGAGTTCGGCGGCACGCCCGTGCTCGGCGGGGCGGTGGCCGGGGTGATCGTCTACGCCGGGGTCGCCAAGGTGGAGGCCTTCGGCCAGCACCTCACCCCCGGCCAGGGCGGCGTGGTCGGGGCGCTGCTCGCCGCGCTGCTGGCCGTCCAGCTGGAGCGCTGGACACGGCGGATCGTGCCCGCCGCCCTGGACGTCCTGGTCACCCCCACCGTCACCGTCCTGTTCGGCGGGCTGGCCGCCCTGTACGGCCTGATGTACGTCGCCGGGGAGGTCTCCACCGGCATCGGCCACGCCGCCACCTGGCTGCTCGCCCACGGCGGACTGCTCGCCGGGATGGTGCTCGGCGGCCTCTTCCTGCCGCTGGTGATGCTCGGCCTGCACCAGGCGCTGATCCCGATCCACACCACCCTGATCCAGCAGCAGGGCTCCACCGTGCTGCTGCCGATCCTCGCCATGGCCGGCGCCGGGCAGGTCGGCTGCGCCGCGGCCGTCTACCTCCGGCTGCGCCACAACGCCTCGATCCGGGCGACGATCCGCTCCGCCCTCCCGGCCGGGCTGCTCGGCATCGGCGAACCCCTGGTCTACGGGGTCACCCTGCCGCTCGGCCGCCCGTTCGTCACGGCCTGCGTGGGCGGCGCCGCCGGTGGCGCCTTCGTCGGCGTGGCCGGCCAGCTCGGCAGCGCCGTCGGCTCCACCGCCGTCGGCCCGTCCGGCTGGGCCCTGTTCCCGCTGCTGGCGGGCCCGCACGGCCTGGCCGCGAGCGCGGCCGTCTACGGCGGCGGCCTGCTGACCGGCTATGTCGTCGGCTTCCTGGCCACCTACTTCTTCGGCTTCACCCGGGCGATGCTCGCCGAGTACGACGCGCCGGCCCCGTCGCCGGTGCTCCCCGCAGTCGAGCCGGTCGCCGGCACCGAGTAGCGCGCTCCCTTCGCGCCCCGCCCCTACGCACCCGCTCCTTCGCGGTCTGCCCCGTGACGCCTTGACGGGGTGACGGTTCGTTATGTCCGCGTGACCTCTCGGGCTGACCCGGCGGGTCTACCTTTGTCGACGCTCGGCCAACTCCACCCCCTCACAAGGGAGTAGCCATGCCCGAAGCACGTCGGCGCACCCTCGCCGTGACCACCGCCCTGCTGACCGTCCTCGGCGCCGCCGCACCGGCCGTCGCCGCCACCGCCCCCAGCCTCGTCCAGGCCCCGCTCGCCGCCCACCACGGCGGCGGCACGCTGCACAGCACCAGCGGCAACTGGTCCGGCTACGCCGCCACCGGCGGCCGGTTCACCAGCGTCAAGGCCAGCTGGGTCCAGCCCGCCGTCTCTTGCACCGGCACCGACACCTGGTCCAGCTTCTGGGTCGGCCTGGACGGCGACGGCAGCAACAGCGTCGAGCAGACCGGCACCGAGGCCGACTGCTCCGGCGGCTCGCCGGTGTACTCGTCCTGGTACGAGATGTACCCGGCGTACCCGGTCGACTTCAGCAACACCGTGCGGCCCGGCGACCACTTCACCGCGAGCGTCACCACCAACGGCAGCGGCTCCTTCACCCTCACCCTCGCCGACACCACGGCGGGCTGGAGCCGGACCGTCAACAAGTCCCTCAAGAGCGCCGCCCTGGCCTCCGCCGAGGTGATCGCCGAGGCCCCCTCCAGCTCCACCGGGGTGCTCCCGCTGTCGAACTTCCACTCGGTGGCGTTCAGCGGCGCGAGCGTCAACGGCCAGAGCCTGGGCGGGTTCAACCCGGACGCCATCACGATGGCCTCCGGCGGCGTCACCAAGGCCACCACCTCCGGGCTGAGCGGCGGCAGCGCCTTCTCGGTGAGCTGGAAGCACAGCTGACCCCGAGCGTGCGGAAGGCCGCCGCCCCCCTTCGGTGCCGGGGGCGGCGGCCTGAGCTGTTCGGCCGGTGGCTCAGCGCCCGGTCCCGGCCCGGGCCCTGGTCCAGGCGGACTCGCGGAGCAGCCGCAGGCCGTTGAGGCCGACCAGGACGGTCGAGCCCTCGTGGCCGAGGACGCCCAGCGGGAGCGGGAGGGTGGCGACCAGGTCCCAGACGGCCAGCACGGAGATGAACACCGAGGCGATCACCAGGTTCTGCACCACGAGCGACCGGGCCCGCCGGGAGAGCGCCACCACGGCCGGGACGGTGGCGAGTTCGTCGCGCACGATGACGGCGTCGGCGGTCTCCAGGGCGAGGTCGGAGCCGGCCCGGCCCATCGCGAGGCCGGTGTGGGCGGCGGCCAGCGCGGGCGCGTCGTTGACGCCGTCGCCGACCACCAGGACCTTCCGCCCGGCCTGCTCCTGCTCGCGGACGGCGGCGACCTTGTCCTGCGGCAGCAGGCCGGCCCGCACGTCGGTGATGCCGACCTCGGCGGCCAGTCGGGCGGCGGCGCGCGGGTTGTCCCCGGTGAGCAGCATCGGGGCGGTGCCGGTCAGGGCGGTGAGCGCGTGGACGGTGGCGGCGGCGTCGGGGCGCAGCCGGTCGGCGATGCCGAGCAGGCCGACCGGGACGCCGTCCCGTACGACCAGGACGGCGGTGCGGCCGCCGTCCTCCAACTCGGCCGCCAGGGCGGCGGCTTCGGCCCGGACCTCGTCCGCGGCGCCGCTCGGCATCCGGGCCGGGGCGCCGACCGCGACGGCGTGCCCGCCGACGGTGGCGGTGACGCCGATGCCGGGGGCGGAGGTGAAGTCCTCGGCCGCGGCGAGGGCCAGGCCGCGGGTGCGGGCGGCGTCGACGACGGCGCGGGCGAGCGGGTGCTCGCTGGGGTGCTCGGCGGCCGCGGCCAGTGCGAGCAGCTCATCCTCCGACAGGCCGGAGCCGGTCAGCGGGCGGAGGTCGGTGACCCGGGGGGTGCCCTCGGTGAGGGTGCCGGTCTTGTCCAGGGCGACGGTGTCGGCCTGGCCCAGGCGTTCCATCACGACCGCGGACTTCACCAGGACGCCGTGGCGACCGGCGTTGGCGATCGCGGAGAGCAGCGGCGGCATGGTGGCGAGGACCACGGCGCACGGCGAGGCGACGATCATGAAGGTCATCGCCCGCAGCAGCGAGCCGGTGAAGGCGGCGCCGAGGGCGAGCGGCACGGCGAAGACGGCCAGGGTGGCGACCACCATGCCGATCGAGTAGCGCTGCTCGACCTTCTCGATGAACAGCTGGGTCGGCGCCTTGGTCTCGGAGGCCTCCTCGACCAGCTGGACGATCCGGGCGATCACCGAGTCGGCGGCGTCCCGTTCGACCCGGATCCGCAGGGCGCCGGTGCCGTTGAGGGTGCCGGCGAACACCTCGTCACCACGCTGCTTGGGTACGGGCAGCGGCTCGCCGGTGATGGTGGCCTGGTCGACCTCGCTGGCGCCGTCCAGGACCCGGCCGTCGGCGCCGATCCGCTCGCCGGGGCGCACAAGGACGGTGTCGCCGACGGCGAGCCGTTCGGTCGGCACGCTCTCCTCGGCGCCGTCGGGCAGCAGCCGGGTGGCGGTGGGCGGGGCCAGGTCGAGCAGTCCGCGGACGGAGTCGGCGGTGCGGGCGGTGGCCAGGGCCTCCAGGGCGCCGGAGGTGGCGAAGATGACGATCAGCAGCGCGCCGTCCATGACCTGGCCGACGGCGGCGGCGCCGAGCGCGGCGACGATCATCAGCAGGTCGACGTCGAGGGTCTTCTCGCGCAGGGCCTGGAGCCCGGCCCGGGCGGGCTCCCAGCCGCCGGTGGCGTACGCGAGGGCGTAGAGCGGCGCCCAGGCCCAGGCGGGGGCGCCGGTGAGCTGGAGCGGGAGCGCGATCAGGAAGAGCGCGGTCGCGGCGGCGGCCCAGCGGGCCTCGGGGAGGGCGAACACCCGGGTGCGGCGGCGCGGGGCGCTGTCGGGGCGCGGTGCGGCGGGCGTCGCGGGGCGCTCGATCAGGGTGGTGGGCATGCGGACGGGACCCTTCGGGGCAGGGCGGAACCGGTGGCTCGGGGCAGGGCGGAGCCGGTGACTCACTCACCATACATGAACATATGAACGCTTCTTCATGTATGAGTTGTACTATTGCCCGCATGGGTCATGGAGCAGCCCCCGCAACCGCCGTCCCGCACACCCGCCTGGACGAAGCCAGTGCCGCCCGGGTGGCCACCACCCTGCAGGCCCTGGCCACCCCCTCCCGGCTGCTGATCCTCTCCCGGCTGCGCGAAGGCCCCTGCGCCGCCACCGAACTCGCCGCCGAGGTCGGGCTGGAGCAGTCCGCCTGCTCCCACCAGCTCCGGCTGCTGCGCAACCTCGGCCTGGTCGTCGGACGGCGCGAGGGCCGCTCGGTGGTCTACGCGCTGTACGACAACCACGTCGCGGCCCTGCTCGACCAGGCCGTCTACCACATCGAGCACCTGCGGCTCGGGCTCAGCGACACCGAGCTCGACTGAGCCACGGGGTCGCTGGAGGATCCGCCGGACAACTGGACGGCTGCCCGGTCGCAGTTCAGCGGCGGTGCCAGGCGGCGAGGAGGTCGGCCTCGGCGGTCGGGGTCAGGGCCTGCGGCAGCGGTTCGAACGGCTCGATGTCACGGGCGGTGTCCGCCACCGGGCGGAGCCGCAGGCCGGTGCCGAGGGCGGCGGCGGGGTCGGCGGTGTTGGTGGCCCGGCGCAGCGGGTCGGAGTGCCACAGCGGCAGCGCGCGGTCCTGGACGCCGGACGTCCGGAGGAAGTCGTCGTCGGCCCAGGTGAGCGTGGTCCCGGCCGGGGCGACGGCGGAGGCGACGGCATCGAGCAGGTCGCCCATCGTGAACGGCGGGGGAGTCGCGGCGTGGTAGGCGCCGGTGGCGCGCTTCGTCAGCAGGTCGAGCATCCAGTCGGCGAGGTCGCGGGCGTCGACGACCTGGAGCGGGGCGTCGGGCCGGCCCGGGGCCAGCACCTCGCCGCCGCGGGTGATCCGCTGCACCCAGTGGTCGAAGCGGTGGGTGTAGTCCTGGGGGCCGATCACGTACGTCGGCCGCACCAGCAGGGAGTCCGGGCCGAAGCGCTCGACGGCCGCGCGCTCGCACTGGACCTTGAGCATGCCGTAGGTGGCCGGGGTGATCTCCTCGGGCTCCGGGCCGTCGGCCGGGAGCAGCGGGGAGTCCTCGGTGAACCCGGGCGCGGCGGGGGTGTCGTAGACCGCCATGGAGGAGACCAGGAGGTAGTGACCGGCCGCGCCGGGGTCCAGGGCATCGGCCAACTGCCTTACCTGGCGCGGGTAGTAGGCGCTGACGTCGACGGTGGCGTCCCAGCTCCGGCCGCGCAGCGCGGTGAGGTCGGCGTCGCGGTCGGCGATCAGGTGGGTGGCCTCGGGGAGCAGGTGGGCGCCGGAGCGGCCGCGGTGCAGCACGGTGACGTCGTGCCCGGCGGCCAGCGCGGCCCGGGCGAAGTGGAGGCCGACGAAGCGGGTACCGCCCATGATCAGTATGCGCATCGGACCATGGTTACAGCTCGGCCCGGTTCCGGCCACGGGATTGCCGGAACCGGGCCGATCGTCAGGACTCAGCTGCCGACGCCCAGTTGGGCCAGCAGCGCCTGGTTGTCCTCGATGTGCCAGTCCTCGACGATCCGGTCGGTACCGACGTGCTGGATGTCGATGGCGTTGAACTCGACGGCCTGGCCCCGCCCCCGGACGCCGTCGAAGGTGCCGGTGAAGTGGCCGCGGAAGACCAGCCGGGCGGTGATCCGGTCACCGGCGACCAGGACGTCGGAGAGCTCGCAGGTCAGGTCGGGGACGGCGGCGCGGAAGTTCTTCGAGGCGAACAGCGGTCCGGCCGGGCCCTGGGGGCGGCCGGGCGGGAGCGTGTTGTCCCGGAACTGCGGGTCGATCGCCGCGTCCAGGTAGCGCTGCTGCCCGGTGTTCCAGAAGGTGTACAACTGCTGGGCCAGGTGCACTTCCTGGGCCGCGCGCCGGGTGCCGATGGAGCGGTCCGCGGTGAGCGCCTTCGGCTGGACCAGGTCGGGCGAGCGGTCGATCAGGTTCTGCGGCCAGCTGGGAGCGGGGCGGTGGTGGCCCCGGTCGGGGGAGGGGGCCGGGGCGGCGGCCGCGGTGCCCGTCGCGAGGGCGGCGACGGTGGCGAGGACGGCGGCGGTACGGGTGGCGCTGCGGCTCGGGATCGGCCAGGGCATGGGGAGTTGCTCCTCGGGGCGGGGGTGGGTTGGGTCGAGGCGGGTCGGGTCGGGGCGGGGCGGGCTGGGCGGCGGCAGGCGGTCAGGCGAGCCGGCCGCCGCCGTCCACGTGCAGCACGGTGCCGGTGACGTACGGGTTGTCGATCGCGTACAGCACGGCCTTGACGAGGTCCTCCGGGGTGCCGACCCGGCGGGCCGGGTTGCGGGCGGCGACGCCGCGCAGGAAGGCGTCCTTGTCGGCGCCCAGGCCGTCCCAGGAGCCGGTGTCGACGATGCCGGGGGAGACCGCGTTGACCCGGACCGGGGCGATCTCCACCGCCAGGGCCTGCACCAGGAAGGCCAGCGCGCCGTTGGTGGTGGCCATCACCGTGCGGGTGGGCGCCGGGCGCCAGGCGGCGACCCCGGAGAAGAAGGTGAACGAGCCGCGCTCGGAGGCCTGCCCGGCCAGGTGCTTGGCGAGCAGCAGCGGGCCGATCACCTTGGCGGCGAACGCCCTCTGGACGTCGGCGAGTTCGAGGTCCCGCAGCGGGCCGTTGGCGGGCATCGCGGCGGTCGAGACCAGGTGGTCGAAGGTGCCGACCCGCTCGGCGAACCGGGCGATCGACTGCTCCTCGACGAGGTCGACGGGCAGGACCTCGGACGGTCCGGCGAGTTCGCCGGCCGTCCACTCCAGCTTGCGCGGGTCGGGGCCGGCCAGGACGACCGTGGCGCCGGCCGCCGAGGCGGCGGTGGCCACGGCGCGGCCGGTGCGCGAACCCGCGCCCACCACGATCAGGCGCTGCCCCAGCAGCGAGGTGCCCTGCGGCGGAGTGGCGGCGGACAGCGGCGGGGTGCCGATGGACATGGGGGTGCTCCTTCGGGGGCGTCGGGGATCCGGCCGTCCGCTGTGTCTCGGGCGGCGGCCGCACGTCGACTCTCTCCCGGAGCGCTGCCATGAGTCCAAGGCTTGTTCTCTACCACTGCCATAAAATTCGCTCATGGCAACGCCGACGCTCCGACAGCTCGAATACCTGGTCACCGTGGTCGACACCGGCTCGTTCACCCGCGCCGCCGAGCAGCTGCACGTCACCCAACCCGCGCTCTCCCACCAGGTCCGGGCCCTGGAGGGCGCGCTCGGCGGCCCGCTGCTCGAACGGCTGCCGCGCGCGGTCCGGCTCACCCCGACCGGCCGGGCCGTCCTGCCGCACGCCCGGGCGGCACTGGCCGAGGCCGAGCGCCTGCAAGCGGTGGCCCGGCGCACGAGCGGGCTGGAGGAGGGGGAGCTGGAGGTCGCCGCCGTGTACTCGATCAGCCTCGGCATCCTGCCGCCCGTCCTGAGGGCCTGGCACCGGCGGCACCCCGGCGTACGGATCCGGCTGCGCGAGTACTCCCACGCCGAGCGGCTCCAGGAGGCGATGGCCGCAGGGCGGGCCGACCTCGCCATCGGCCCGGTGCCGGACGGCTGGGAGGGGCCGATCCGGGAGCTCGGCGTCGAGGAGTTCACGGTCGTACTGGCCTCCGACGACCCGCTCGCGGCCCGCCCCACCCGCTCGATCGCCCTCGGCGAGCTCGCCGACCGGGCCTGGGTCCACTACGCCCCCGACAACGGCCTCGCCGAGCTGCTCGACCAGGCCTGCGCCCGCGCGGGCTTCCACCCCCGGGCGGCCGTCCGCGCCGAACAGACCTCCGCCGCACCACTGCTGGCCGCGGCCGGCCTCGGCCCGGCGCTGGTGCCCGCCGACATCGTGCCGCCGCACTTCGACGGCCTGCTGCTGCGGCCCGACCCGCCGGTCCGCCGCGCCCTCGCCGCCTACACCCGCACCCGCCCCGACCCGCTCACCGTGGCCTTCACCGAGCTGCTGGCCCAGCGGGCCCGGATCAACCCGGGGACGGGCTGACGCACCCGCGCGGCGGCCCGGTCCGGCCGCCGCGCGGGTGGTGACGCCTCAGTCGTCCGGCGTGCCCTCGGCGTCCGCCGGAGCGTCGGTGGTCGGGTCCTCGGTGGCGGCTGCTTCGGCGGGGGTGGTTCCGGTGCGGGCCGCCGCATCGCGGTCGGCGCTGCCTCCGGTCATGTCGGGCACCGGCTTGCCTCCTGTCACGTCGGGCACGGGCTTGCCTCCAGTCCAGTCGGGCATCGTCCTGCCTCCTGTGGTCCGGGCCGGAACGACCCCCTCTCACAGTGCGGCAAGGACGTCCTGGTGTACACCGTCGAGGACGAACCCGTTGTCCAGCCGGACCCGGACCGTCACCCGCCGCCCCCGCTCCCGGTGCTCGGCCCACTCCGGCTCCAGCGCGGCGAGCTGCGCCACCAGCCGCTCCCGGCTGGCCTCGGGCACGGTGTGCCCGTAGTCGTCGAACAGCGCCTTGAGCCGCTGGTACTCGCGCACCCCTTCGCTCTCCGGGAGTTCGCCGTCCACCCGCTCGACGGTGCCCTCCGCCCCGGCGCCCAGCGACAGGAAGCCGACGGCGGCAGCGGGCTCGCCGGCGACGGCCTCACCGAGCCCGAGGTCTTCCGTCAACCTGACGCGTCGTCCTGCCTCCAGGGTCATCCGTGCGCTGCCTCTCGATCGATCGCCGCCCACCGGCCCGGTCGGCCGGCGGCCCGGCCATTATCCGTGCCGGGTCGGATCAGCCGTAGATCCGCGCGTACAGCTCCCGGATCTGCTCGGCGGTGGGGACGACGGGGTTGTTGGCGGGCGAGCCGGAGGCCAGGGCCTGCTCGGCCATGACGGGGGTCAGCCTGGTCCAGTCGTCCCGGTCGATGCCGTGGCTGCGGGGCGTGGGCACCGCCAGGTCGAGGCAGAGCGCGCGGAGCGCGTCGACGAGCCGGTCGGCGGCCAGGTCGTCCGGATCCGCGGCGGTCGCGGCGCCCAGGGCGCGGGCACAGTCGGCGTAGCCGGCGCGGGCGCCGTGTACCGAGAAGGCCGTCACGGCGGGGAACAGCATCGCGTTCGACAGCCCGTGGGCGACCTGGAAGTGGGCGCCGATCGGGCGGCTCATGCCGTGGACGAGGGCGACGCTGGAGTTGGAGAAGGCCAGCCCGGCCTGGGTCGCGGCCAGCATCATCGCCTCGCGGGCCACGGTGTCGGTGCCGTCCGCGTAGGCGCGGCGCAGGTGGCGGCCGATGGTGCCGATCGCGGTGAGGGCCAGGCCGTCGGTGAACGGGTTGGCCCTGCGGCTCACGTACGCCTCGACGGCGTGGGTGAGGGCGTCGATGCCGGTGTCGGCGGTCAGCCGGGGCGGCATCGACAGGGTGAGGTCCGGGTCGATCACGGCGGCCAGCGGCTGGAACGCCGGGCCCAGGCAGAGCATCTTCTCGTCCGTGTCGCTGTCGGTGATGACGGTGACCTGGGTCGCCTCCGAGCCGCTGCCGGCGGTGGTGGGGACGGCGATCACCGGCAGCGCCGGGCCGGGGGTGACCCGGGGCGCCTTGTAGTCGCGCATCCGGCCGCCCTGGACGGCGAGCAGGGCGAGGGCCTTGGCGCTGTCCATCGGGCTGCCGCCGCCGAAGCCGACGACCGAGTCCGCGCCGTGCTCCTCCAGGGCCTTGAGGCCCGCGGTCAGGGAGTCGGTGGTCGGATCGGGCACGGTGTCGGCGAACAGCCGGGGGCTCAGTCCGGCGCCGGTGAGCGTGGCGGTGAGGCGTTCCGCCGCGCCGGTGCCGACCAGGTACGCGTCGGTGACCAGCAGCGGGCGGCTCAGCCCCAGGCCCGCCAGCACCTCGCCCAACTCCTCGACGGCGCCCCGGCCGACGCGCATGATCCGGGGCAGGGACAGGCTGGCGACCATCGGGGACCTCTCGACGCTGGGGAGGGCGGGGCGGGCGGGCCCGGCCGGGTTCGACTGTGCCGTCGGCGGGGCCGTGCGTTCAATCGCCAATCGCGCAGACCGGCTGTGCACAAATGCAGATAGCGTGGTGCGGTGAACTCCCGTTCCCACCCGGCCGCTACGGATCCCGCGGACACCCGCGGACGCGACCCGCGCAGGCTCCGCGCCGACGACCTCCGCTACCTGCTCGCCGTCGCCCGCACCGGGCGGCTGGTGGCCGCGGCCGACGCGCTCGGGGTGGACCACACCACGGTGTCGCGCCGCATCACCGCGCTGGAACGGAGCCTCGGCGTCCGGCTGATGGAACGCGGCACCGAGGGCTGGGCACTGACCGACGCGGGGAAGGCCGTCTCGGAGGGCGCCCGCGCGATCGAGGACGCCCTCGACCAGGTCGTCGACGCGGTCTCCGGCCAGGACGCGCCGTCGCTGCGCGGCACCGTACGGGTGAGCGCCCCGGACGGCTTCGGTACCGTATTCGCCACCCCCGCGCTGGCCCGGGTGCGCCGGCGCCACCCCGGTCTGCAGGCCGAACTCATTACGGCAACCCGCCAGTTGACCCTGCACCCGGCCGGCTTCGACCTCGCGCTCGCGATCGGCCGGCCGCCGCGCAGCCGACTGGTGACCGAGCACCTCACCGACTACGCGCTGGGCCTGTACGCCGCCGACGAGTACCTCGCCCGGCACGGGAGCCCCCGCACGCCCGCCGAACTCCGGGACCACGCGCTGGTGTTCTACATCGAGTCGATGCTCCAGGTCGGCGACCTCGACATCGAGCGCCACCTGCCCGGCGTCACCCCGGCGTTCTCCTCCACCAACGTCTTCGCCCAGGTGGAGGCGACCCGGCTGGGGGCCGGGATCGGCGTGCTGCCGGCCTTCCTGGCCGAACGGGCCGGACTGCGGCGGCTGCTGGCCGAGGAGGTCGACATCCGGCTGCCGATCGTCCTGGCCGTGCGCCGGGAGGCCGTCACCCGCCCCGCCGTGCGCGCGGTGCGCGACGCCCTGCACCGCGAGGTCGCGGAGCGCGCCGACGAGCTGCTCCCGGCGACCTGAGCGGGGCCGCTGCGCGTCACCCGCGACGGACGGGGAGGACGGACCTCCGGACGGCGGACCGGCCATCGACGCCGTCCGGAGGTGACTCGGGGGGAGGGGAGAGGGGCGAGGGGCGGCGGGAGCGGTCAGGCGGCGGAGAGCCGGCCCGGCCGCTGCGGGACCGCCACGGCGGGGCCGGGCGTGGGCGGGTGCGGCAGGTGCCGGTACGGCGCGGAGGGGCCGGGCGCGGACGGGGCGGGTGCGGGGGCGGCGAGCTGGGGGTCGACGGTGAGCGTCGTGATGCCCAGCGGCTCGGTGAGGGCGCGCAGGGCCGGCTCGGCGAGCGCGATCCACGGCTGGGCGGGCCCCAGGACGGCGGTGAGCCGCTGCGGGGTGGTGAAGGCGACGGCCGTACGGTCGCCGAGAGCGGTACGGAAGATCCGGGCGGTGTGGCCCAGCGGACCCGACCGGACGGGTACCAGGAGCGGTCCGGCCGGGTCGCGCGGGGAGGGCTCGGGGTCCTCGGAGCTCAGGTGCTGCTGCATGGCGTGCCTCACGGGTGCGGCGGAAGGGAGGTGCGCCCCGCGATCGCCGGGCGCGGTAACGACGTTATGCCCGTGGGGCCCGGGGGAGCGTCGGCCCCTGACGCGTCCCTGATCCCGGCGGTCGCTTCCCTGATGGCACGTTGACGGCGCCGCGTTCCCATCGGCGCCGCGTTCCCATCGGCGCCGCGCCTTCGTCGGCGCTACGCCTTCGTCGGTGCGATGGCGAAGGCCGCCAGGACGGCCGCCGTGACCTGGGCGGAGACCGCCTCGGGGGAGCCGGCGTCGAGCTTGCCGTCCAGGTGCAGGAAGGCCAGGCCGTGGACCAGCGCCCACACCGCCGTGGACAGCGCCTCCGGGTCGGCGCCGGGGAACACGCCGTGGACGATGCCGTGGACGTACTGGCGGACGGCGGCGGTCGCGGCCGCCCGTTCCTCGTTGGCCGGGTCGCAGGGCTCGGCGAACATCGCCCGGAACAGCGCCGGGCGGTCGAGGGCGAAGCGCACGTAGGCGACGGCGACGGCGGCGAGTTCGTCGGGCGTCGCGGGCGCGGGGTGCGCCGCGGTGAGGGCGGCGGCGAGTTCGAGGTAGCCCTCGGAGGCGACGGCGGAGACCAGGGCCTCGCGGTCGGCGAAGTGGCGGTAGGGGGCGGTCGCCGAGACGCCGGCCCGCCGGGCCACCGCCCGCAGGGACAGGCCCGAGCCGCCGTCCTCCTCCAGCAGCTCCCGCGCGGCGCGCAGGCAGGCGGCGCGCAGGTCGCCGTGGTGGTACGAGCCGGTCGTCGGCTGTGGCATGGGTCACCCTCCCAGATGTATGCACCGCTCACATTTCTCGCCTAATGTGAGCGATGTACACATCCTAGGCGATGTCCGTCGCGAGCGATGCGACGGCTTCGATGGAGAGGAGACCCGAATGGCCAGCCAGCTGTTCTCGCCCCTGCACCTGCGCTCGGGGGCCGTCCTGCGCAACCGGATCGCCAAGGCGGCGATGGAGGAGAACATGGCCGGCGACGGCCAGCTGCCCGGCCGGCGGATGCTGGAGCTCTACCGGCGCTGGGCCGCCGGCGGCACCGGCCTGCTGATCACCGGCAACGTCATGGTCCACGCCGAGGCGCTGACCGGCCCGGGCGGCGTCGTCCTCGACGAGGCCGCGCCGCTGGAGCGGTTCACCGCCTGGGCCGAGGCCGCCAAGTCCGGCGGCGGGGCGGTCTGGATGCAGATCAACCACCCCGGCCGCCAGGTCGCCGCCGACATGCCCGGCGTGGTGTGGGGCCCGTCCGCGGTGGGCGTCGACCTGGGGCGGCACAGCAGCCGCTTCGGCCGCCCCACCGCGATGACCCCGAGCAGATCGGCGCGACCGTCGACCGGTTCGCGACCACGGCCGTGCGCGCCGCCGAGGCCGGGTTCGACGGCGTGGAGATCCACGCCGCGCACGGCTACCTGCTGTCGCAGTTCCTGTCGCCCCTGGTCAACCGGCGCACCGACGCCTGGGGCGGGTCGCTGGAGAACCGGGCCCGGATGCTGCTGGACGTCGTCCGCGCCGTGCGGGCCGCCGTCCCGCCGGCCTTCGCGGTCGCGGTCAAGCTCAACTCCGCCGACTTCCAGCGCGGCGGCTTCGACGCCGACGACGCCCGGCAGGTGATCGCGATGCTCGCACCGCTCGGCGTCGACCTGGTCGAACTCTCCGGCGGCAGCTACGAGAGCCCCGCCATGACCGGCCGCCCCGCCGACGACCGCACCCGCGCCCGCGAGGCCTACTTCCTGGACCTCGCGGAGGAGTTGGCCACCACCAGCCCGCTCCCGCTGATGCTCACCGGCGGCATCACCCGGCGCGACACCGCCGAACGGGTCCTGGCCGGCGGCGTGGAGGTCGTCGGCATCGGCACCGCCCTCGCCGTCACCCCCGACCTGCCCGAGCGCTGGGCCGCCGGACGCGAGGCCGACCGCGGGATCCGCCCGGTCGCCTGGTCCGACAAGGCCCTGGCCTCGGCCGCCTCCATGGCCCAGGTCCGCCACCAGCTCCGCCGCCTCGCCCGCGGCCGCGCCCCCAGGCCCGGCACCCACCCGGCCGTCGCCCTCCTCGCCGAACAGCTCCAGCAGCGCCAGGCCCTGCGCCGTTACCGCACCTGGCTGCCCACGGCCCGCGCCGCGCGGTCCTGACCGGGGCCGGCCGCCGGTGGTGGTGAGGGGGGTCAACCGCAGGCGCAGCCTGCGGCGGCGGGTGCCGGTTCGGTGCAGCAGGCGGCGGTGGTGGTGGGGGCGCCGTCGCTACTGCTGCCGAGGGTGTCGGCGTCGGCCTTGACGACGTAGACCTCCCAGGGTTCCCGGCCGGGTCCGTGGACCCAGACCTTGTCCTGGAGGGCGTAGCAGCAGGAGGTGTCGTTCTCCTCGAAGGTGGCCAGCCCGGCGTCCTTGAGGCGGGCGGTGGCGGCGGTGACCTGCTCGGTGGTCCCGACCTCGACGCCGAGGTGGTCGAGGTGGGTGGGGGCGTCGGCCTCGCCCTGGAGGAGGACGAGCTTGAGCGGCGGGTCGGTGACGGCGAAGTTCGCGTAGCCGGGGCGGCGCTTGGCGGGTTCGACGCCGAACAGGCGGGAGTAGAAGTCGACGGAGCCGTCGAGGTCGGCGACGCGGAGGGCGAGTTGTACGCGGGACATGGTGGTTCTCCCCGGTCCGTGGTGTTGATTCGACAGGTGTCGATATGGGCGAGGTTGCCACCTGTATAGATGGCTGTCAACATAGACGTATGTCGAATCTGCAACTGCCGGTGCTCGATCAGGACGACGCGGCCGTGTGCTGCTCGCCGCTGGTCCGAGAGCCCCTGGGCGAGGCGGCCGCCGTCGACCTGGCGAAGGCGTTCAAGGCGCTCTCCGACCCGGTGCGGCTGCGGCTGTTGTCGCTGATCGCCTCGCACGAGGGCGGCGAGGCCTGCGTCTGCGACCTGACCGGGCCGTTCGACGTGTCGCAGCCGACGATCTCGCACCACCTCAAGGTGCTGCGCGAGGCCGGGCTGGTCGGGTCCGAGCGCCGGGGGACGTGGGTCTACTACTGGGTGCTGCCCGCCGCGCTGGCCAAGCTGTCCGCGCTGCTCCGGGCCCCCGCCGGGGAGTCCGGATGACCGGGACGGCGCCGCTGGGCCGGCGGGCGGCCGTGGAGTTCGTCGGGACCGGCGCGCTGGTCGCCGTCGTGGTCGGCTCCGGCATCCAGGCCACCAGGCTCTCCCCGGACGTCGGCGTCCAGCTGCTGGCCAACTCGCTGGCGACCGTGTTCGGCCTCGGTGTGCTGATCCTGCTGCTCGGCCCGGTCTCCGGTGCCCACTTCAACCCCGTCGTGACGCTGGCCGCCTGGTGGACCGGGCGCCGTGCCGGGGGTGGGCCCGGGCTGCGGGAGGTGGCGGCCTACGTCGCGGCGCAGGTCGCCGGGGCGGTCGGCGGGGCGGTGCTCGCGGACGCGATGTTCGGCGAGCCGCTGGTGCGCTGGTCGACGCATGCCCGCTGGGCCCCGCAGCTGTGGCTGGGCGAGGTCGTCGCGACCGCCGGCCTGATCCTGCTGATCTTCGGCCTGGCCCGCGTCGGCCGCGCGCACTTCGCCCCGGTGGCCGTCGCCGCCTTCATCGGCGCCGCCTACTGGTTCACGTCCTCGACCAGCTTCGCCAACCCGGCGGTGACGATCGGCCGCGGGTTCACCGATACCTTCGCCGGCATCGCCCCTGCCTCCGTGCTGCCGTTCATCGCCGCCCAGCTCGTCGGCCTGGCCGTCGGCATCGGGCTGGTCGCCGTCCTGTTCGGCCGCCCGACCCCGGCCGCCGAGGACGTCGTCGTCCCGCACGGCGACCACCACCCGGCCGCGGCCGCCCGCTGACCCCACCGCCCCGCCCCGTACACCCGAAGGACCCCTCGTGAGCACTCCCGCCGTCCCGTCCGTCCCGTCCGTCCCGTCCGTGCTGTTCGTCTGCGTGCACAACGCCGGCCGGTCCCAGATGGCCGCCGCCTTCCTCACCCGCCTCGGCGGTGACCGGGTCGAGGTCCGCTCGGCCGGCTCCGCCCCGGCCGGGGCGGTGAACCCGGCGGTGGTCGAGGCCTTGGCCGAGGTCGGCATCGACATCTCCGCCGAGGTGCCGAAGGTCCTGACCGTCGAGGCGGTCCGGGCCTCCGACGTGGTGATCACCATGGGCTGCGGCGACGCCTGCCCGTTCTTCCCCGGGAAGCGGTACCTGGACTGGACGTTGGAGGACCCGGCCGGCCAGGGCGTCGAGGCCGTGCGCCCGATCCGCGACCGGATCGAGGAGTTGGTCCGCGGCCTGCTCGCCGAGCTGGGCATCCAGCCCGGGGCGTGACCGGCCCGCCTCTCCGTACGCCGACCGACTGTCCCGCCGGACGTGTCCGGAGCACGGCAACCGGGCAGGGGGCTGGTGGCGTCCCCGAAGGGGCGGGGGTGGAGCGGGAGTTGGGAGGGGACGATGGGACGGCAGGAGTTGGGGCCGGAGCTGGCCGCGCTGGCGCGGGCGGCGTTCGCGGAGTCGGGGTGGGAGGTCACCCTGCACGGGGACGTCGCCCGGGACGCCCACGGGCGTGACTACGGGCTCGGCGGGCTGCTCGAACTGGTGGGGCGGCGGGCGGACGTCCCGTTGCCGGAGCTGGTCCGGGCCCACGTCCGGGAGCTGGTCGCCGCCGTGCGGGGACCGGGGGCGGCTGGTGGTCCGCCGGAGGAGGTGACCGCCCGGCTCTATCCGCTGCTGTTGGACGCGGCTTCGCTGTCCGAGTCCGCGCGGCACCCGCACGCGCTCGAAGTCGCCCCGGGGGTACTGGAGTTCCTCGCCCTGGAGTCGCCCGTCGGCTGGCAGGTGCTGACCTCGGAGGCCGTCACCGAGCTGGGCGTGGTGCCGCGGCTGCGGGAGGCCGCGCGGGCGCGGCTGGCCCGGCTGCCCGTCGAGCGGCACGAGGTGCTGCCGACCGGGCAGGGCGGCGCCCTCCACGTCGTCACCGGGAACTCGGCGCTGACGGGGAGCCGGGTCCTCGCCCTGGACGCCGTCCACCGCGAGGTCACCGGCCGGGAACTGCCGCCGGACGGTGCGGTGGTGGCCTTCCCCACGCCGTTCCGGCTGCTGTTCGCGCCGTTCGACCTCCAGGTGCCGGGCGTGCTGGAGGTGCTGATCGAGACGGCCGCCCGGGAGTACGACGCGTCGGGCGCGCCGCTGTCCGTGCACACCTACTGGTGGCGCGACGGGAGGCTGACCCCGCTCACCGGGGTGGCCGAGGGCGGACTGCTGGAGCTGGTGCACGCGGACGAGGTGATCGCCGCCGTCACCCGGCTGGCCGGTGCGGAGGGGGACCTGCCCGCGTCGCGCCCGCACCACTACCGCTTCGCGCACCGGCTGCTGCCCTCGCTGACGCACCTGGGGTCGGTGCCGGGGGAGCGGATCGACGCCGAACTGCTGCGGCTGTGGGAGGAGTTCGGCGCGAGCCTGCCCGCGGAGCAGCGGGTGGCGCCGGAGGGCCTCCAGGGCGGGTTCGTCCAGGTCGGGCAGCACCGGATGCTCCTGGTCGGGCTCCCGAGGCCGCGGGCGGCCACCGAGGCCTTCGCGGTGGTGCTGGCCTGGCCGGGCGACGGCTCGGCGCAGCGGTTCTTCACCCTGGAGTACGGGATCGACCCGATCACGGGCGAGCGCGGGGCGGTGCTGGGCGAGTGGGAGGGGGAGGGCCGCCACCGGCTGCACCGGACCGGCATGACCCCTCAGGCCCGGCCGTTCCTGCACGCCGTCACAACGCTCCTCGACCCGCCTCCGCCGCCGGCGAAGCGGCGCGGACTGTTCCGCCGCCGCTGAGCGAGGGCGCTGAAAGCCGGGCGGGCCCGGCCGGGGGGGGGGTGCGGGGGGGGGGCCCCCCGGCCGGCCGGTGGGGGGGGGGCGCCGGGGGGGGGGGGGGGCCCGGGGGCGCCGGCCCGGGGCCACCGAGGC
>NZ_JBIAXC010000027.1:0-130487 GCF_042896295.1 Kitasatospora sp. NPDC001309
CTCGCCCCCACCCCCCCCCTCCCCACCCCCCACCCCCCACCCCCCACCCCTCCTTCCGCCCGCGCCGTCGACCTCTCGTGCACAGGAAGTCGGTCCGACCGACTTCCTGTGCGGAACTGGAGATGCGGGACGGATTTTCAACGCGCCGCTTCGGCGAAGCCGACGCGGCGCGTTGAAGGATGAGGTGAGACGGGCATCGGGCACTTGACCTGCACTGAAACAACTGGAATGGACAGAACAACCAAGCGCGGCCCCTCGGATCGAGGGGCCGCGCTTGGTTGATGAATGACAGCACATCAAGAAGGATCGAGAGTCGGGAACCCGAGGGCGGCATGGAAAAGACCAAGGAAGCCGCCGATGGAAGACTGAAACGTTGCGGCGCCTCCTCGGCATGCCGAGGAGGCGCCGCAGTAACCGCCGTGCACCTCAGGCCGGGACCATCGGGGCCGTCAGTTGCCATCACCAATTCTCGTCACTCTGACGCGAATTCGCCGAGAGTGGCTGCCTTGGTTGCCGATGTCTGAGATGCTGAGGGTCCATCGAGGGAGGCTTCAGCCATGCAGTGGAAGATCCATGGGGAACGTCCGATCTACGAGAACCCATGGGTCAACCTGTGGCTGGCCGACATCGAGCAGCCCGACGGCCACCGCTGGGAACACCACGTGGTCAAGCTGCGGCACCTCGCGGTGGCGGCCGTAGTGAACGACCAGAAGCAGGTCCTCATGATGTGGCGGCACCGCTTCATCACCAACACCTGGGCCTGGGAACTCCCGATGGGTCTCATCGAGCCGGACGAGACCCCGGCAGAGGCGGCGGCCCGCGAGACGCTTGAGGAGACAGGCTGGAAGGTGGGTGAGGTCAAGTCGCTGATCTACGCCCAACCGGCCAATGGAATCACCGACTCGGAGCATTTTGTCTTCCGGGCTGATGCTGTCGAGTACATGGGCCCGCCGACAGAGCGCAACGAGTCCGACCGGATCGAGTGGGTCCCCCTGTCCGAGCTGCGCGGCATGATCGACCGACGCGAGATCGTCAGCAGCGGCACGCTCGTGGGCGTGCTGTACGTGCTGTTGGACGAGGCCGGCCTTTGATCACCCGGTCATGCCGGTGATCCGGTCGGACAGTTCCGCGACCGGGGCGCTGCTCCGGTAGGGCCTGAGGAGTTGGCGGAACTCCTGGAGGTGGACCCTTACCCTGGGGGACTCGACAGCCTCCGCGAGTGCGAGGGCCTCCCCGGCGGTCGCGCATGCCAATTCGACCTCTCGCTGCTGGAGTTGGGTGCGTGCGAGCCAGAAGGTGTGGAAGGCGCGCCCTCTGAGGTTCGCCATCGGCTCGGCTTGCAATCCTTCGGCGATGAGAGGCTCAGCAGCTCCGGCTTCACCCAGCTGGCCAAGGACGATGCCAGTGTCCACGGTTAGCTTGGTGTGGTCGAAGTACTGAACCCAGACAGGGTCGTCATCGCCATCGGCGATGCGCTCGAAGTGGTGATGCGCCTCGGTGATCGCACGATGGGCTGCCTCCCGATCGTACGTACTTGCGTGGCCGAAGGCTTCGCGCATCGACAGCATGGCCAGCAGCCTTGGTGTACCCGTGGCGAGGCGCGCGTTGTCCTGTGCGGCCCGGGCGAGCGTGATCGCATCCTGCGGCTTGTCCTGGTATGTCGCCTGGAGGCTGAGGCAGGCGAGCACATTGGCGACGAACGTACGGTCGTCGATGTCTCGCGCGAATCGAAGCGATTCGGTGAAGTAGCCCTGCGCTGCGCTGTACTGTCGCGCGTCGAAGTACGTCCAGCCGGCAAGGCGGGCGAGCTCGGCGGCGATGCCGTGGAGACTGTGCCGGTAGTTCGGGTCGGCGGTGTCCCGCATGACGCACGTCACGTACCTGAGTTGGCCGATCACTGCGGGCCGGAGTGCCTCACCGCCGTGTTGGTCGTCTCGCCTCCAGTAGTCCTCGATGGATACCTGGAGGGAGCGAAGGATGTTCGGTGTGGCTCTGGATCCGGCTGCGATGGCCAGGATGTCATTCAGGTCACCCCCGCTCGGCGCATCCCTGGCCGACTGCGAAGCGGGCACGGGGCCGACCGTCACAGGTGACCCGTGGCAAGAGGCGGACGACCGTTCCCAGTTGCGGTCTGCCAGGCCGAGCATGTGACCGGGGATTCGTAAGCCATCCGCGATGCGCTCGATGACGGCCATGTTCGTGATCTTCGGCCGCCCCTTCATCACCTCCCCCACTCTGCTGGGTGTCAGCTCACATGCTCGCGCGATGCGTGAAGGGTGGAACCCTGCTCTGCGCTTCGCAAGTTGGAAGATCCGTGCGAAGTCTCGGTCCGCGCAGGCCGCCCTCATCTCGGGGTCCGCAAGCAGGCGACGCGGAAGCCCGGACGACCCCAATGACTCACTCACGACCGGCCCCCAGCAGCAGAAGGATCATCGCTCGGTGTCACTTGAGATAACTGACCGCAAGTTTACCCATCGTGGGTACACGCGCTGGCCTTATCTCAAGGCAGCCGTCTCGGGATTCTGGTGGTCGTCCGGAGAGATGCCCGGAGCACCCGACTGAGACGGTCCCACCAATGAACTACATCGACACCGCCACGATCCCGAAGCCGCGCACCTGGGATGTCGAGCCGAACCCGGCGGCCATCCGGCCTGCGCGCCAACTGATCCGGTTCATCGCCGTTTCTTGGCGTGTTCCGTTGACGGACAACGCCTTGCGGGACGTGGAGTTGTGCGCTGATGAGTTGCTGGCCAATGCCATCGAGTACGTGCAGGAGCGCTGCCGCGTCACAGTCCAGTGGACTGGCAGCCGCCTGCGGGTCGAGGTCGCGGACAGCAGCCCGAACCCGCCGGTGAGTAAGACGGCGGACGACATGGCCACCGGCGGCCGCGGCCTTCTGCTGGTCAAGGCCCTGGCTCACTCCTGGGGCTGGCACCCGGTGGATGTGGGCAAGGTGGTGTGGTTCGAGGTGTGCCCCGACGAAGGGGTGACAGGAGATGCGCGACTCGCCGCGCTCGTCTTCGCGGCTCAAGTCCACGCAGCAAAACCACCGGCGGGGGTGCGGGTTCGTAAGTGCGAGCCGACGGCACAGGCCGCATGGTGACCGTCCGTTCCTGGTCCTCCCGGTACGAGATCCGCTTGATCGGCTCCGGGAGCCCCCACTTCGTCCTGCTCGAGTGCTGGGGGATCTACGACCGCGAGCAGCACGAGTACGTGCGCGTTCCGGGTTCCTCGGACCGGATCAGGCGGTTCTACGCCAAATCGGCCGCCGAGGCCCACCTGCGCCACTCCGGCGCCTGACGGATTACTCAGAGGAGGGAAAGTGCACGACCTCATCGCCAGCCCATTCCTGGACGAGTACGTGTTGGTGCGACCCGGTAGCCGTGGGGGCCTCCGGCTGCCGCAGGCCGACTACGAAGAACTGCGCGTCCACGACCCCGCCCAGATGGCCCCCTCCTGGCTCGTGGACGCTGCAGGCGCACAGTGGGCCGACCTTGATGTCGCGGGACGGCCGTTGGCCGAGTTCCTGCTGGTCCGGCAGCCCTCCTCGTGGGGGTACTCCCGGGCGTCGTGGGAGATCAACCTCGGCTGCAATTACGCTTGCAAGCACTGCTATCTGGGGCTCAAGGTCAACTCGGGCATGGCCCTGGCGGACAAGCTCACCTGCCTGCGCATCATGGCCGAAGCCGGTGTGCTGTGGCTCCAGATCACCGGCGGAGAGCCCACGGTGGACAAGGACTTCATGGCTTCCTACCGGACCGCGTTCGAGCTGGGCATGATGATCACGGTGTCGACGAACGCCTCGCTGTTGTGGCGCGAGAACCTGCTCGGCCTCTTCCGGGAGTGCCCGCCCTACCGGGTTACGGTGTCGATGTACGGCGCCGCGAAGGCCAGTTACGACGAACTGACGCAGCGCCCGGGTGCCTGGGACCTGTTCGTCCAGGGGATGAACGCCGCCCGCCACGCCAAGCTGCCGCTGCGGATGAGCATCGTCGTCACCGAGGGCAACGCGGACGAGGAACAGGCGATGATCGATCTGTGCCGGTCGTGGGGGCTGGAGTACAACGTCTTCACCAACATGACGCCGACGATCTACGGCGGCGCCGAGTCGCTGACCGCGCAGTCCAAAGAGCACTTGCGGATGCGACGACCGTTCGCCGGGTGCAACGCGGGCCACACGTTCTTCCACGCCGACCCGCACGGTCTGGTGTCCATCTGCAAGATCGGCCGTGACGACCAGATCAGCCTCCCCGGCGAAGGGATCGACGGCCTCGCCCGGCTCGGCGCCATCGCCGACCGTCTCATGCTTCGCACCGGTGGCTGCTCCGGCTGCCAGCTCTCGGGGTCGTGCACTGTGTGCCGGCCGCTGGCCAAGCACTACCAGGAGGCGAAGGCACCACTCGCAAGTTACTGCCAGCACGGGATCAAGAAAGCAGGATGACCATGACCGCTGTAGCTGTCGAACTCTCCCCGAGGCGCCCGCTGCCGGGTGACGGCCCGTCCCAGCGTCTGCCGTACCTGACGCGGCCCCTCCAGGCCCCCGCCCAGCCGGTCACCGAGATCACCACCGTGGCTGACCTGGACGACATCATGGAGTCGATCAAGTGCTCGTGCTCCGCGGGCGACGACAACCCGCACTGATCGCGTTCGGTCGGTAACGCTCAGGCCCTGGCGCGGTTCGCGTCAGGGCCTGAGGCCTGTGCGGGAGCCGAGTAGCGTGGGTTCATGGGATTCCGCTGGGACTGGATGCGTCCCCGAATGTCCGTGCCGTGCCTGCCGACGCTCGGCCCCCTGCACCCCGAGGGCCTGAGCTCAGAGCTGATGGATGACGTGTTCGCCGTCGCCGGCACCGGGGAGTTCCTTCCGCACGACAAGGACCGGCGATGGTCCGATCGCAAGGGCGAGTGGGTCGTGGTGAACGACATCGTCCAGGACCGGGAACGAACCCTGATCCCGACCCTCACCGACCGTGGAGTCCTACGCGTTCACCTCTACGGGTCCCGAGGGCACCTGTTCGAAGCCCAGGAGGCAGCCGCCAAGCTTGCCGCCGTCCACGGAGCCGGGAAGGCCCGCGTCGTGTGGTTCCAAGAGGGGCCGGACGCCTCTGCCGCGTGTACCCGGGTCCAGCTCAGGAGCTTCGACCGTCCCGCTCCCGCCGTGGACGGGATCGGGGTCCTGTCCGAGGCGGCCGCAGGGGTGGCGGGCACCTTCGACGACTTCTCGGCGAATCTCGCCGACGAGGGGTTCGCCTTCCTGAACTCCAGGCTCGACACCGTCGGCCCGGTCCTGGTCGCGGTGCGCGATGGTCGGGTGGTCGGGGCGATCGGCCCGATGGAGACGATGTCCGACCCGATCGGTCAAGTCAGGCTCCTGCCGCAGTACTTCGGGGTCCTGCCCGAGTGCCGGGGCCTCGGCCTCGGGCGCCTGCTGTGGCGCGCCGCGATGCACTGGGGGCAGGAGCACGGCGCGGACTACCAGCTGCTGCAGACCACCGTCGGTGGCCCGTCCGACCGGCTGTGCCGGAGTGAGGGGCTGATCGATCTCGGCGTGGTCTGCACCCTGGACGTCTGAGATGCCACGAGGGCGGTGCGGGCGCGGGTGGCGCCTCTGATGGTTACAGAGGCGGTGCAGCCGTTGGTGGCGGGGCGTTCCGCCCGGTCGGCGCAGGCGTGGCAGACGCCGGGCCGGGGGACGGGGTCGCGGCACTCGTTGCACTCGGCGTAGCGGGGAGTGGGAGGGCTTTCCGGGGTTCGGGGTGGCGGGAGTTTGTGGCGGAGGCGGTAACCGAGTACGGCTGGTGCCGAGTGGATGGGGGTGGGCAGGCCCGGGAGGAGGGCTTGGGCCAGGTCGGCCGGAGTGCTGCCGCGTTGGAGCCACTGGGCGACCAGGGGCGCCAGCTGCTCGGCCTCGGATTGACCCAGCCGCAGGCGGGGTTCGGGGCGGATCACCCGGAACAGGGCGGCCACCGCCTCGCGGAGAGGCGGGGGGAGGGTGGTTGCTTGCTCCGGTTCCTTTACTACGGGGCGGTCTGCGCGGCCGATGGCCGGTTCACCGGGTGCCGGACGGGTGGCAGCCGGTGTGCTCGGCCACGGGGTGTCGTAGACGTGGTTCTCTGTGCGGACGGTGCCGTCGGGCAGCCGGACCAGTTCGACGCGGTAGTAGCCGGCGTCGGTGAGTTCTTTGAGGGCCTTGCGGATCGCGCCGCGCCCCTGGGGGCTGGTGTCGGCCATGTGCCGTCCGTCCTCGTGCCAGCCGTCGGGGCGGGAGAGGAGGTCGGCGAGGAGGCCTCGGGCGGTGTAGCTCAACCTTCTGTACTGCAACATGGAGTTGGGCAACACGGTGAAGTGACGTGCGTGGTGGGTACGATGTACTCGCATCGGGAGCTCGACTCCTGGTGCCGGACCCCGGAGCGTTGGCGCGCTGCCGGGGTCAACTGTTTGTGGTTCGGGTGCGCAACGTAACACGGCCCTTGCCCGGTCAATTGTCTTTCAAGACAAGGGTGGTTATCGCACTTTCAGGCGAGGGTGGCCGCGTCCAGGGAAGCTGCTGTGGCGGCGCGGACGAGGGCCTGCATGAGGCGGAGGTCGGTGCCCTGTTCGGGGTGCCACTGGACGCCGATGGTGAAGCCGGGGCCCTCGACGGCCTCCACCGTGCCGTCCGGGGCGAGGGCGCTGACGCGCAGGCCGGTGCCGAGGCGGTCGACGGCCTGGTGGTGGAAGGTGGGCACCTCCAGCTCGGTCTCCGGGAGCAGGCCGCCGACCAGGGTGCCGGGCACCGGGCGGACCAGGTGGGCGCCGTAGCACCCCGGTGTGCCCGCGTGGACGTCCACGTCGAGGACGTCCGGCAGGTGCTGCACCAGCGTCCCGCCGCAGACCACGTTCAGCACCTGCATGCCCCGGCAGATCCCCAGCACCGGCATGCCCGCGGCCAGGGCGCCGCGCAGCAGGGCGACCTCCCAGACGTCGCGTTCCGGGGAGTCGACGTCCGTCAGCGGGTGGGCGGGTTCCCCGTAGTACGCCGGGTCGATGTCCGGTCCGCCGGCGATGACGAGGGCGTCGAGCCGGGCGAGGGCCTCGGGGGCGCGCTCGGGGGCGTCGGGCGGGAGCAGGACGGCGAGCCCGCCGGAGTCCTGCACGTAGGCGGTGTACCGCTCCGGCACCAGGGCGACGCGACGGCCGCGCCAGTCGCTCCAACTCGCGTCCACCAGGTAGGTGCTGACACCGATGAAAGGCCTGCGATCCATGGCGCGCATTCTCCTCCCGTACCGTCCGGTACCTCGCCAATCACGCGCCTCGGCGCGCCACACCCGTCCGCCCTCTTCCGCCCCGTGAGCCGCAGGCCGTACGGTTCGCTGTGACCGCTTGATCTCGAAGAGTGATCGTGGAGGAGGAGGGTTTCGGCATGCCCGAGAACGCCATGCCCGAGAACGCCCCCGCGGGTTCGCGGCCCCGGCCGCCACTGACCCTGGACGAGCTGCGGGTCCTGGTGGACGCGGGCGAGGTGCACACCGTCGCGCTCGCCTTCACCGACATGCAGGGCCGGTTGCAGGGAAAACGGTTCGCCGCCCGCTTCTTCCTCGACGAGGTCGCGGAGAACGGCGCCGAGGCCTGCGACTACCTGCTCGCCGTGGACGTCGACCTGAACACCGTGGACGGCTACGCCTTCTCCTCCTGGGCCACCGGCTACGGCGACTTCGCGATGCGCCCCGACCTCGGCACCCTGCGGCTGACGCCCTGGCAGCCCGGCACCGCCCAGGTCACCGCCGACCTGGCCCGGCACGGCGGCCACCCGGTGGACGCCGCCCCGCGCCAGCTGCTGCGCCGCCAGCTCGCCCGGCTCGCCGAGTACGGGCTGAGCGCCGACATCGGCACCGAGCTGGAGTTCCTGGTCTTCCGCGACACCTACGAGCAGGCCTGGCTGGGCGGTTACCGCGGCCTCACCCCGGCGAACCTCTACAACGTGGACTACTCGATGCTGGGCACCGCCCGGGTCGAGCCGCTGCTCGCCCGGATCCGCAACGAGATGGCGGGCGCCGGGCTGACCGTCGAGTCCGCCAAGGGCGAGTGCAACCTCGGCCAGCACGAGATCGCGTTCCGCTACTCCGACGCCCTCACCACCTGCGACCAGCACAGCGTCTACAAGACCGGCGCCAAGGAGATCGCCGCCCAACAGGGCTGCGCGCTCACCTTCATGGCCAAGTACGACGAGCGCGAGGGCAACAGCTGCCACATCCACCTGTCGCTGCGCGACGCCGTCGGCGCCCCCGCCTTCGCCGACCGGGACGGCCGGATGACCGACACCATGCGGCACTTCCTGGCCGGGCAGCTGGCCGCGCTGCGCGAGTTCAGCCTGCTGTACGCGCCGAACATCAACTCCTACAAGCGCTACCGCCCGGGCTCCTTCGCCCCGACCGCCGTCGCCTGGGGCCGGGACAACCGCACCTGCGCCTACCGGGTGGTCGGCCACGGCCCGGCCCTGCGGATGGAGAACCGGGTGCCCGGCGGCGACGTCAACCCCTACCTCGCGGTGGCCGGGATGATCGCGGCCGGACTGGACGGCCTGCAGCGCAAGCTCGACCTGCCCGCGCCCTGCCTGGGCAACGCCTACGGGGTGGAGGAGTACGCCCGGGTGCCCGGATCGCTGCGCGAGGCCGCCGAGTTGTGGGCGGGCAGCGAACTGGCCCGGACGGCCTTCGGGGGCGACGTGGTCGAGCACTACCTGAACATGGCCCGGGTCGAGCAGGCCGCCTACGACGGGACCGTCACCGACTGGGAGCGCTACCGCTCCTTCGAACGGATGTGAGGCGGGACATGACCGAGCCGACCGATAACGTCCCCATCCACACCGAGGAGTGACGGTCCATGACCGAGCAGGACGACATCGTCTGCCGCCGCCTGGTCGGCCGCACCGCCGTGGTCACCGGCGCGGGCAGCGGGATCGGCCTGGCCGCGGCCCGCCGGCTCGCCGCGGAGGGCGCCAGGGTGGTCTGCGCGGACCTGGACGAGGAGAGCGGACGGGCGGCCGCCAAGGTGGTCGGCGGGCTGTTCGTGCACACCGACGTCACCGACCCGTCCATGGTCGAGGCGCTGTTCGACGAGGCGTACGAGACCTACGGCAGCGTGGACGTCGCGTTCAACAACGCGGGCATCTCCCCACCGGAGGACGACTCGATCCTGACCACCGGGCTGGACGCCTGGCGCAAGGTCCAGGAGGTCAACCTGACCTCGGTCTACCTGTGTTGCAAGGCCGCGCTGCCGTACATGCGCCGGCACGGGCGCGGCTCGATCATCAACACCGCCAGCTTCGTGGCCCGGATGGGCGCGGCCACCTCGCAGATCTCGTACACCGCGTCCAAGGGCGGGGTGCTGGCGATGTCCCGCGAGCTGGGCGTGCAGTTCGCCCGGGAGGGCATCCGGGTCAACGCGCTGTCGCCCGGGCCGGTGGACACCCCGCTGCTGCGCGAACTGTTCGCCGCGGACCCGGAGCGGGCGGCCCGCCGACTGGTGCACATCCCGCTCGGCCGGTTCGCCCGGGCCGAGGAGATCGCGGCCGCGGTGGCCTTCCTCGCCAGCGACGACTCCTCGTTCATCACCGCGAGCGAGTTCCTGGTGGACGGCGGCATCTCCGGGGCGTACGTCACCCCGCTGTAGGCCCGCGCCCCTGCCCCGTCGGGGGTTCTCACCGTAATCTCATCGAAAACCTCCGGAATTCCCGGCTGCGCTGATTTCGCGTTTATCCGGCTACCTTTAGATTCTTTCTGTGAGCGAGCAGATCCCCGCCGGGTGGTACCCGGACCCGAAGAACGCCGGCGACCCGAGACCGCAGCGCTGGTGGGACGGCAAGGGCTGGACGGCCGACACCCGGCCCGCACCCTCGGACGCCCCGCAGCCGGAGTCCCCGGCCGCGGCGGCCCCGGGGCCGGAGACGGCCGAACAGCCCAGGGTGCTGGAGGGCGAGGTCCTGGACAGCGGCCCGACGGTCCGCTACCCGGAACCGCCGCCCTTCGGCACCGCCTACGGGATGCCCGGCGCGCCCGGCGAGCTGCCGCGCAAGCCGCGCCGCAAGCCGTCCAAGCTGGTGGTGGCCACCGTCGTGGCCGCCGTGCTCGGCCTGGGCGCCGGCTCGGGGATCACCTACCTGGCGATGGACGGCCACGACAACGGCCGGCCGCAGCGCAGCGCCGCCCGCAACCAGCCGGCCCCGAACGGCGACGGACCGTTCGGCTTCCCCGGCTTCGGCGGCGGCGGCAACGGCGCCAACGGGGGCAACGGCGGCGGGAACGGCGGCGGTGGCAACGGCGGGAGCGGCGGGAACGGCAACCCCGGCGGTGGCGGCGGCAACGGCAACGGCAGCGGGAAGTCCAGGCCGGGCGCCAACAAGGCGATCGACCTGGTGAACGGGCTCACCCTGCCCACCCCCTCCGGCTGGCAGGCGGGCACCACCAACGACGGCTACGCCGCGCTGAGCATCGGCGCCTACAAGTGCCCGGACGGCACCGACAGCTGCACCCTCGGCGGGGTGAACACCGGCCGGATCAGCGGCGGCGGCACCGACGCCCAGGCGGCGGCGAAGGCCGACATCGACAAGGCCGTCAAGGACTCCTACGGCGATGTCACCGGCCACCAGGAGCTCAAGTCCGAGGCCGT
This sequence comes from Kitasatospora sp. NPDC001309, assembly GCF_042896295.1. Classification (NCBI taxonomy): domain Bacteria; kingdom Bacillati; phylum Actinomycetota; class Actinomycetes; order Kitasatosporales; family Streptomycetaceae; genus Kitasatospora; species Kitasatospora sp. NPDC001309. The sequence continues at coordinate 10,647 of NZ_JBIAXC010000027.1, forward strand.
GAAGGTCAACGGCCAGGACGGCTACCTGGTCCGCTGGAAGGTGGACGCCGCCAAGGGCAACAGCGGCTACGTCCAGACCGTGGTCTTCCCGACCGCGGACGGCAAGGCGCTGGTCTCGGTGCACTTCGGCTTCGACATCGCCGACAAGGCACCGGACGTCGGCGTGATGGACACCATCGTGAAGGGCATCACCGACTTCAAGGGCAAGATCCCGGGCCTGCCCGGCCTGCCGGGCTCCGGCCCCGGCTCCGGTGCGGGCGGTGGCTCCGGCAGCGGCAGTGGCTCCGGTTCCGGCAGCAGCCCGGACGGCGGCCCGGACGTCTCCGGTACGGCCACCACCTGAGCCCCCCGCTCCTCACACCGTGACGGCCCGCCCGGGAGGAACCCTCCCGGGCGGGCCGTCGCCGTTCACCTCACGGCGCCGGTGGAGCCGCGGAACCGGGCCGGACGGGGGTGGGCCGGCCCGGCCCCGCGTCGTCCGGCGTCAGGAGTCGCGTCGAACAGCCTCGACGCGACGGCGCCGGAGCACCATGCCCGCCCAGCCGACCCCGAGCGCGGCGGCACCGGCGAGCAGCAGCGGCCCGGTGGCGGAGGTGCCGCCCACGGCCGCCGAGGTGGTCGGGAGGGGCTGGCCGGCCGGGGCGTTCGGGTCCCCGCCGTGCCCGTGGTGGGCAACCGTGGACTTGGGGGCGTCGGCGGCGATCTGGGCGTCGCTCGGCGCGGCCGGGGCGGCGAACGAGGAGACGGCCGGGGCCCCGGCGGCGCTGGCGGACTTGCCGAAGTCGACGTCCGAGCAGCTGTAGAACGCCTCCGGGCTGTCGCTGCGCTGCCAGATCATGTAGAGCAGCTGGCGGCCGGTGCGCTGCGGCAGGGTGCCCGGGTAGGTGTAGTACCCGTTGGTGGCGGTGCGGTCGACCTGCACCTGGGCCACCGGCGTCGGGTCGAGGTCCGACCACTTGAGCGGCTTGGTCGGGTCGTAGCCCGGCTTGGTGATGTACACGGTCTGGGTGCCGACGTGCGGCGCGGTGGTGCGGAACTGGAAGGTGAAGCTGCCGGCGCTGACCGGGGTGGCCGGCCAGTCGGTGCGGGGCCAGTCCAGGGCCGCGTACTTGTCGCGGTTGGCCGAGCAGAGCTTGCCGTCCGGGATCAGCGCCTGGTGGTTGCCGTTGGCGTTGGCGATGTTGACCTCGTTCCAGTCGTACAGCGGCTGGGTGCCGCTCGCGGCGACGAGGTCCTTGCAGACCTGGGACACCGGGTGCTCGGGGCCCTCGGCGTAGCAGGCGGCGATCCGGCTGACCGGTCCGGTCATGGTGCCGTGGGCACTGGCGGTGCCGGCGGTGGTCGCGGCCACCGCGAGGACCGCGGCGCCGACCACGCCGACGGACAGGGCACTTCGCTTGATGGACATGGGGTGGGGACTCCTTGGCCGTCGTTCCGGGCGGGTGTGGGGGAGCGGACACGCCTGCCCGTTCGGGGGCCGCCGGCCCGGATCGCGGACCCCCGGCCAGAGCGTAGGATTGGTCTGGACCATAAGGCAATAGCTCGGCGTGATGCGGTTATTGACGGACTGTAGGCGCCCGAGCAGCGCAAAGGCCCGATGGGACACCGGGGTTAGGTGTTCCATCGGGCCCGCTTAAGGCTGGGGAAAGGTCAGCGCTGCACCGTGTTGATGGTGCCGGCCTGGATCACGTCTCCGTTGTTGCCGCCGCTGATCGTGTTGTAGACGTACGTCGAGCCGGGCTCCTGCTGGGGGGTGAACTCCGCCAGGATCTCCCGGAGTTCGCCCGCCGCCTCCGGGTGCTCGCGGAACAGCCGGCGCAGCCGAGTGCGCAGCACGGCCGTCTGGTCCGCCAGCGCCTCCTCGTCGTCGCCGGCCTCCAGCACCTCGGCCCGGATCACCTCCAGCTCGGTGCTGGTCGCCTCGTCCTCCGTGCCGCGCCCGAACATCCGGGAGACCCGCGAACTGACCTGCTGCCAGGCCGCGGTGGCCATCAGCCCGGCCAGCGAAGAGGCACCCGATGTCACCATCTGCTGGACGATCTCGGCTTCCATGCTGCTCCCTCGTCGTTCGTCGTGACGCCACCACGGTAGGGCAGGGCCGGACGAACCGTCAGAGGAACGCCTTCCCCTCGCCCCGGTACGTGGGGACGGTCCGGACGATCCGGTCCCCCTCGATCAGGTGCAGTTCGGCGAAGCGCTCGCACAGCTCGCCCGCCTTGGCGTGCCGGAACCAGACCCGGTCGCCGATCAGCAGGTCGTCGGCGGCCGGGCCGATCAGCGGGGTCTGCACCTCGCCGGCGCCCTCCATCGGGTCGTACTGCAGGCCCGGCGGCAGGTACGGCACGGGGGCGCGGTCCGGTCCGGTCGGGCCGGAGGCCGGGTAGCCGCCGCCGAGCACCGTGACCACCCCGACGCCGGGGCGGCGCACCACGGGCTGGCCGAACAGGGCGGCCGGGCGGCCCCGGAAGGCGCGGTAGTTGTCGAACAGCTGCGGCTGGTAGAGCCCGGAGCCGGCGGCGACCTCGGTGACGGCCCGCTCGGCGACGGTGGACTCCACGCTGCCGGTGCCGCCGCCGTTGACGAACTCCAGCTCGGTGACCTGCCTCAGCCGCCGCACCACGGCCGCGCGCCGCTCGGCCAGTTCGGTCCGGGCCCGGCTCTGCATCAGCCGGACCACCTGGGAGCGCACCGGCCGCCCCGGCACCCGGTCCCCGACCCCGGCGACGTGTCCCTCGTACGCCATCAGGCCGACCACCCGGAACCCGGCCCGGCGCTGGACGAGTTCGGCGAAGGCGCCGAGCTCCTCCGGGGTGCGCAGCGGTGAGCGCCGGGCGCCCACCCGGACCCGGCCGCCGAACAGGTGCAGCGCGGTGTCCAGTTCCAGGCAGACCCGGACCTCGGCGTCGCCGCTGCGGGCCTTGTCGATCAGGTCCAGCTGGGCCGGGTCGTCCAGGACGACGGTGACCCGCTCGGCCAGCTCCTGGTCGCCGGTCAGTTCGGCGTAGCCCGCGCGGTCGGTGGAGGGGTACGCGAGCAGGACGTCGCGCACGCCGGTGCGGGCCAGCCAGAGCGACTCGTCCAGGGTGAAGCTCATCACCCCGGCGAAGCCGTCCACGGCCAACGCCCGGTCCAGCAGGGCCCGGCAGCGCAGGGACTTGCTGGCGACCCGGATCGGCTTGCCGCCCGCCCGGCGCACCAGGTCGGCGGCGTTGGCGTCGAAGGCGGCGAGGTCCACGACGGCCACCGGTCCGTCCAGATGGGCGGTGGCCCGGTCGTAGCGGTGCCGGTCCGTGACAGGGGTGCGCGCAACGAGGATGGGCATGGGCGCAGGGTGCCACAGTGCGCTACCGGTGGGTAGAGGTTGTGTGCACGGAAATGCGGACGGCGGTGCCCGGTGGCATAGGGTCGGCGGGGTGGACCGCAAAGACTTCTCCAACCCGGCGTTCGTCGGCAAGAGCATCCCGAATCCCGGCTTCTCCGACGACGACGGCACGGCGGACGCGGCCCTGACGGCAGCGCTGGCCCGCTGGTCGCAGGACCGTACGGCGGAGCCCGAGGTGCTGGCGGCACTGACCCCGACCCGGTTGATGGTCCCGATCGTGGCCGTCCTGGGCGAGGTCGAGGTGGACGAGCACGGGCACAAGCACGACAAGTCCAGTGACATGGCCGTCCCGGTGCTGGAGGCCCCGGACGGGCGCCGCGCGCTGCCGGCCTTCACGTCACTGGCGGCGCTCGCCCGCTGGCGGGCCGATGCCCGCCCGGCGCCGACCGCGGCCCCGCAGGCGGCGATGGTCGCCTTCTCCGAGCGCGCCGACACCCTGGTGATCGATCCGGCCGGGCCGGTGCCGTTCCTGCTGTCGGGCGCCCGGTTGCGGGCACTGGCGGAGAACCGGCCGTACCTGCCGCCGGTCCGGGACCCGGACGTGCGGGAGGCGGTCCGGGCGCTGCTGGCGGCCGAGCCCGAGGTGGCCGGCGGGGTGCTGGCGCCGGCGGAGGACTCGGACGGGGTGCTCGCGGTGGTGTTCGACCCGGCGCTGGACCAGGCGGGGCTGCAGGAGGCCGCGCAGCGGGTCGGCCGGGCGGTGGCCGGGGATCCGGTGCTGCGGGTGCGGCTGGACCGGGGGCTGGACCTCGCGGTGCTGCCCGCGAGCGCCCAGCTGCCGGGGGAGCCGCTGTACCGGCGCTAGGCACGACGCACAAAGGCTGGCACCTACCAAATTTGGTAGGTGCCAGCCTTTGTGATCTCGATCAGGAGTACACCGGCCCGGTGAACTTCTCGCCCGGCCCGGTGCCCGGCGCGTCCGGCACCAGCGAGGCCTCGCGGAAGGCCAGCTGGAGCGAGCGCAGCCCGTCGCGCAGCGGGGCGGCGTGGAAGTTGCTGATCTCCGGGGCGCCGGCGGTGACCAGCCCGGCGAGGGCGGTGATCAGCTTGCGGGCCTCGTCGAGGTCCTTGTCCTTCTCGCCGCCCTCGGCCAGACCGCACTTGACCGCGGCCGCGCTCATCAGGTGCACCGCGACGGTGGTGATCACCTCGACCGCCGGGACCTCGGCGATGTCGCGGGTGAGGTCGTCGAAGCCGATCGCGTCGTCGTCCGTGCCGGGGGTCTGGGTGGGCTCGCTGCTCAAGGGGGGCTCGTTCCGTCGTGCGGTGTGGGTACAGGTGGAGCGTACAAGGGGGCCGGAACGCGCCGGGAGGGCAGTGCGCCGCGCCGGAGTCCGGCGGAGCGGGGGCGGAATAGCGTTCGACAGCGCGACGCTGTAAGCTTCGAGACTGACCGGCCGGGCTCCCTCATGGGCACCTGGCCAGCAAGTGGAGGCTCCACCCAGGAGGCCCGAGAGGGCAACCGCGAAAGTCTCCCACCCGATCGGCCTCGCGGTCGACGGGTCCCGGTCCGCGACGGGCGCCGAGGCGCCGAGTCGCCCGCAGCGTCCCTCACCGGATGCCGCCCCCGGATGTGTGGAGCCCCGCTTGCACCGAGCGGGGCTTTTTTCGTGTCGCGGTGCACGCGGTGCCGAGAGGTACCGGGCAGCGCAGCACGAATGAAGCCCCGCCCAGTGGTCGAGTCCACTACGTGCGACCGCCGTCCGACGGCCGCATCGCAGAAGGTGCAACCGAGGAGGCCCCATCAGCACCGAGCCCCGCATCAACGACCGGATCCGCGTTCCGGAGGTGCGACTCGTCGGTCCCAGCGGCGAGCAGGTCGGCATCGTGCCGCTTGCCAAGGCGCTGGAGCTCGCGCAGGAGTACGACCTCGACCTGGTCGAGGTCGCGGCGACCGCCCGGCCGCCGGTGTGCAAGCTCATGGACTACGGCAAGTTCAAGTACGAGTCGGCCATGAAGGCCCGTGAGGCGCGCAAGAACCAGGCGCACACGGTCATCAAGGAGATGAAGCTCCGGCCGAAGATCGACCCGCACGACTATGACACCAAGAAGGGTCACGTCGTCCGGTTCCTCAAGCAGGGCGACAAGGTCAAGATCACGATCATGTTCCGTGGTCGTGAGCAGTCCCGCCCCGAGCTGGGCTTCCGTCTGCTGCAGCGGCTCGCCGACGACGTCCAGGACCTGGGCTTCGTCGAGTCCTCGCCGAAGCAGGACGGCCGGAACATGATCATGGTTCTTGGCCCGCACAAGAAGAAGACCGAGGCGATGGCCGAGGCCCGCGCCCTCGCGGACGCCCGCAAGGCCGAGCGACTGGGCCGGACCCCCGGCTCCGACGCCGCCGCGGACGACGACGACCTGCTGGCCGACGACCTGCTGGCCGACGACGCCGAGGTCGAGGACGCCGAGACCGAGGCGCAGGACGCCCCGGCCGAGGAGCCGGCCGCCGAGGCCGAGGCCCCGGTCGAGCAGCCGGCCGCTTCCCAGGGCGCCTGAGCCGCAAGGCTCACTGTCCGGGTTCGGCCCCCAGGGTGACGGGGCGTCCCGCCCGGTCACCACAGATCCATCCAGTTCACGCCCGCGCGGCGCAGGTCGCGCGGGCGTGGACGGGACTGACGAGGAGATACGGCGAAATGCCGAAGCAGAAGACGCACAGTGGCGCCAGCAAGCGCTTCAAGATCAGTGGCTCTGGCAAGGTGCTGCGCGAGCGCGCCGGCCGCCGCCACCTCCTGGAGCACAAGCCCTCGACGCTGACCCGCAAGCTGGCCGGGACCGTCGAGCTGGCCCCCGCTGACGCCAAGAAGATCAAGAAGCTTCTCGGCAAGTGATCGCCCTCCCGCCCGGTGCGAGCCGTGTGCGGGGCAGCTGATCCTTCCCGACCCATTCGAATGACGGACCACGTGAAGTAGTCCGTGGTCCAACCCAAGGAGTAATCAAGTGGCACGCGTCAAGCGGGCAGTCAACGCCCACAAGAAGCGCCGGGTCATCCTGGAGCGCGCCAGCGGCTACCGTGGCCAGCGCTCGCGCCTGTACCGCAAGGCCAAGGAGCAGGTCACCCACTCGCTGGTCTACAACTTCAACGACCGCAAGAAGCGCAAGGGCGACTTCCGTCAGCTGTGGATCCAGCGCATCAACGCTGCGGCCCGTGCCAACGGCATCACCTACAACCGCTTCGTGCAGGGCCTCAAGGCCGCCAGCGTCGAGATCGACCGCAAGATGCTGGCCGACCTGGCCGTCAACGACCCGGGTGCGTTCGCCTCCCTGGTCGAGGTCGCCCAGAAGGCGCTGCCGGCCGACGTGAACGCCCCGAAGGCTGCCGCCGACGCCGCCTGATCTTCCGAGATCGGTTGAGCTCTGACCGGACCCGCAGGCTCTCCTGCGGGTCCGGTTCTGCGTTCCCCCCACCTCCAGCCTCCGTCAGCCTCCGTCAGCCGACGGCGCCCCCAGAGAACGAGACCATGTCGACCACCGAGACCCCCCTGCTCACCTCCCTGCGCTCGCCGCGCGTCGTCGCCGCCCGCCGGCTCGCCAAGCGGAACCAGCGCACCAAGGAGCGCCGCTTCCTGGCCGAGGGCCCGCAGGCCGTCCGGGAGGCCGTCGGGTTCGGCCGGCTGCCGGGGACGGACGAGCACGCCGTGGTCGAGGTGTACGTGGGCCTGGAGGCCGCCGAGCGGCACGCGGACATCGTCGAGGCGGCCCTGGCCGAGGGGGTGCCGGTGCTGACCGCCACCGACGAGGTGATCGCCGACATCTGCGACACGGTGACCCCGCAGGGGATCGTGGCGCTCTGCCGCTTCATCGACACCCCGTTCGCCGAGGTCCTGGCGGCCCGGCCGAAGCTGGTGGCGATCCTCGCCCACGTGCGCGACCCCGGGAACGCCGGGACGGTGCTGCGCACCGCCGACGCGGCCGGCGCGGACGCCGTGGTGCTCACCGACGCCTCGGTGGACCTGTACAACCCCAAGGCCGTCCGGGCCTCCGTCGGCAGCCTGTTCCACCTGCCGGTGGCGGTCGGCGTGCCGGTCGAGGAGGCGGTCGGGCAGCTGCGCGCGGCCGGGATCCGGGTGCTCGCCGCGGACGGCGCGGGGGAGCGCGACCTGGACCGGGAGCTGGACGAGGGCACGCTGGGCGCGCCCGGCGCGTGGGTGTTCGGCAACGAGGCGTGGGGGCTCCCGGAGGAGACCCGCGCGCTCACCGACGAGGTCGTGCGCGTCCCGATCCACGGGCACGCCGAGAGCCTCAACCTGGCCACCGCCGCGGCCGTCTGCCTGTACGCCTCGGCCCGGGCCCAGCGGTCGCCCGGCGGCTGCCGCTCGAACGGCTGATCTGCCCCGGGCGCGCGGCGTTCTCACGTTGCAAGCCCTACTACGGGGGCCTGGGAGGCGCTAGGGTCTGCCTCGGTGGGGGGAACGGCACGGTGGGTAATCGGGGAGGCAACCCATGGTCGGCAGCGGACCCGAGCTCGACCCGGACGACCTGCCGGACGGCCTGGTGGTCGCCGACGCGCTGGGCCGGGTGGTTCGCTTCAACCGGGCCGCGGCCCGGCTCACCGGCGTGCTCCCGGACGCCGCGCTGGGCAGCGCGCTGGAGGACGTCCTGCCGCTGGAGGACCTGGACGGCCGCCGCTGGTGGCAGCTGACCGACCCGTACGGCGGCCTGGCGATCCGTACCCGCCAGCCCGAGCGCAACCTGCTGCTGCCCGGCGGCCGCGAGGTGCTGGTCTCCGCCCGGTACGTCCGGGCGGTGCCCCAGGGGCCGCTGGAGCGCCTGGTGATCGCCCTGCGCGGGACCGAGGCCCGGCGCCGCACCGAGCGCAGCCACGCCGAGCTGATCGCCACCGTCGCGCACGAGCTGCGCTCCCCGCTGACCAGCGTCAAGGGCTTCACGGCGACGCTGCTGGCCAAGTGGGAACGGTTCACCGACGGGCAGAAGCGGCTGATGCTGGAGACGGTGGACGCCGACGCGGACCGGGTCACCCGGCTGATCGCCGAGCTGCTGGACATCTCCCGGATCGACGCCGGGCGGCTGGAGCTGCGCAAGCAGGTCGTCGACCTGGCGGCCGCGGTGCGCCGGCACGTCGAGCGCAAGGTCGCCACCGGGATCCCCGAGGAGCGCTTCGACATCCGGATCAGCGAGCCGCTGACCGTGCTGTGGGCGGACCCGGACAAGGTCGACCAGGTGCTGGGGAACCTGCTGGAAAACGCGGTGCGGCACGGCGAGGGAACTGTCACCATCGAGGTGGCACCGGCCAAGGAGGTCGTCGAGGCGCCCGTCTGGGAGCGCTCCGGCACCCCTCCCCGCATCGTGGAAGGCACCGCGGTCACCGTGAGCGACGAAGGAAGCGGCATCCCCGAGGAGTCGATGCCGCGCGTCTTCACCCGCTTCTGGCGGGGCTCCAAGCGCGGTGGCACCGGCCTGGGGCTCTACATCGTCAAGGGCGTCGTGGAGGCCCACGGCGGCTCGATCCGGGTCGACCGCGCCCCCGGCGGCGGGGCCAGGTTCCGATTTATCCTGCCCGCCGGCATCCCCGACTTCATGCTCTGAGCAGCCCCTGAGGTCGGCCCCGGGCGGGCTTGACGGCAGTCGCGCTACGCGCTGCGACTACACTCGACCTTTGGCGTTGCGCAACGCCCTGTGCGGCTGTGCCGTGGACACCACTCCCCGTGAGCACGGAGAACGGCTGCCCGCGCCCCGGCCCCGCCGGGCGTGACGCGAAGGCGAGCCCACACACCTGAGCACGGACGAGCAGGAGCACGGGAAGATAGAGATGTCGGCACCCAACAAGTCGTACGACCCGGTCGAGGTCGAGGCCCTCAAGCCCGAGGTGGTGGAGCAGGCGCGCGACGAGGCGATCGCCGCCTTCGCCGCCGCCGGCTCCCTGGACGAGCTGAAGCAGGCGAAGGTCGCCCACACCGGCGACCGTTCCGCGCTCTCGCTCGCCAACCGCGAGATCGGCGCCCTCCCGCCGCACGCCAAGGCCGCCGCAGGCAAGCTGATCGGCCAGGCCCGCGGCGCCGTCAACCAGGCGCTGGCCAAGCGGCAGGCGGAGCTGGAGGCGGAGCGGGACGCCCGCGTGCTGGTCGAGGAGGCGGTGGACGTCACGCTGCCGTACGACCGCGCACCGCGCGGCGCCCGGCACCCGCTGACCACGCTGGCCGAGCGCATCGAGGACACCTTCGTCGCGATGGGCTACCAGGTGGCCGAGGGCCCCGAGGTCGAGGCCGAGTGGCTGAACTTCGACGCCCTCAACCTGGGCCCGGACCACCCGGCCCGCTCGATGCAGGACACCTTCTTCGTGCAGGCCCCGGACGGCTCCGCCGACTCCGGCGTGGTGCTGCGCACCCAGACCTCCCCGGTCCAGGCCCGCACCCTGCTCGACCGCGAGCCCCCGGTCTACGTGGTCTGCCCCGGCCGGGTCTACCGGACGGACGAGCTGGACGCCACCCACACCCCGGTGTTCCGGCAGGTCGAGGGCCTCGCCGTCGACGAGGGCATCACCTTCGCCGACCTCAAGGGCACCATCGAGGTGCTGGTCGAGAAGCTGATCGGCGGCGGCCTGGAACTGCGCTGGCGCCCCTCGTACTTCCCGTTCACCGAGCCGAGCGCCGAGATCGACCTGCAGTGCTTCGTGTGCCGCGGCGAGAGCGTCGGCAACCCGGACCGCCCGTGCCGCACCTGCTCCTCCGAGGGCTGGATCGAGCTCGGCGGCTGCGGCGTGGTCAACCCGCGGGTGCTGGTCGCCTGCGGCGTGGACCCGAACCGCTACAGCGGGTTCGCCTTCGGCCTGGGCCTGGAGCGGATCCTGATGAATCGTCACAACGTCGCCGACATGCGCGACATGGTCGAGGGTGACGTGCGCTTCACCCTCCCGTTCGGGATGGAGATCTGATGCGCGTCCCGCTTTCCTGGCTGCGCGAGTACGTCGACCTTCCGGCCGGCGAGACCGGCCGTGACGTGGCCGAGCGCCTGGTCCGGGCCGGCCTGGAGGTCGAGACCGTCGAGCAGATCGGCGCCGACCTCAAGGGCCCGCTGGTGGTCGGCGAGGTGCTCTCCATCGAGGAGCTGTCCGGCTTCAAGAAGCCGATCCGGCACTGCTTCGTCAACGTCGGCGACGCCAACGGCACCGGTGAGCCGCAGGAGATCGTCTGCGGCGCGACCAACTTCGCCGTCGGCGACAAGGTCGTCGTCGTGCTCCCCGGCGCCGTGCTGCCCGGCCCGTTCCCGATCGCGGCCCGCAAGACCTACGGCCAGACCTCGGCCGGCATGATCTGCTCCGCCCGCGAGCTGGGCATGGGCGACGACCACAACGGCATCATCGTGCTCCCGCCGGAGTACGAGCCCGGCACGGACGCCATCGAGCTGCTCCAGCTGGTCGACGACGTGCTGGACATCGCCGTCACCCCGGACCGCGGCTACTGCCTGTCGATGCGCGGCGTGGCCCGGGAGGCCGCCGCCGCGTACGGGCTGCCGCTGGCCGACCCGGCGCTGCTCGACGTGCCGCCGGCCAACTCCTTCGGCTACCTGGTCAAGGTCAACGACCCGGCCGGCTGCGACCGCTTCGTGGCCCGCACGGTCGTCGGCGTCGACCCGACCGCCAAGTCCCCGATCTGGCTGCAGCGCCGCCTCCAGAAGGCGGGCATCCGCCCGATCTCGCTGACCGTCGACATCACCAACTACGTGATGCTGGAGGTCGGCCAGCCGCTGCACGCCTACGACAAGCAGCGCGTGACCGGCCCGATCACGGTCCGCCGGGCGGCCGAGGGCGAGCTCCTCACCACCCTCGACGGGGTCGAGCGCAAGCTCGCCGCCGAGGACCTGCTGATCTGCGACACCAGCGGCCCGATCGGCCTGGCCGGGGTCATGGGCGGCGCCTCCACCGAGATCCTCGACCCGGCCGCCGGCCCGGGCACCACCGAGGTGATCATCGAGGCCGCGCACTTCGACCCGGTCTCCATCGCCCGCACCGCCAAGCGGCACAAGCTGCCCTCCGAGGCGTCCAAGCGCTTCGAGCGCGGCGTCGACCCGGAGGCCACCCGCGCCGCCGCGCAGCGCGCCGTCGACCTGCTGGTGCTGATCGCCGGCGGCACCGCGGAGGCCGGGGTCACCGACATCGCGGCCCCGCACCCGCTGCGCACCATCACCATCGCCGCCGACCTGCCGGACCGGGTCGCCGGGACGGTGTACGGCCGCGAGAGCGTCACCCGGCGGCTGCAGGAGATCGGCTGCTCGGTCTCGGGTGCCGACGTCCTGGAGGTCACCCCGCCGACCTGGCGGCCCGACCTCACCGACCCGTACGACCTCGCCGAGGAGGTCATCCGGCTGGAGGGGTACGACAACGTCCCCGCCCGGATGCCGAACGTCCCGCCGGGCAAGGGCCTGACCGAGGCCCAGCGGGTGCACCGCCGGATCGGCGTGGCGCTGGCCGGGGCCGGCTACGTGGAGGTCAACAACTACCCGTTCCTCGGCGAGGCCGCCTTCGAGGCGCTCGGCCTGGAGCCGGAGGACCGCCGCCGCCGTACGGTCAAGCTGGTCAACCCGCTCAACGACGAGGAACCGTCGCTGCGCACCACGATGCTGCCGGGCCTGCTCGGCACGCTGCGCCGCAACATCGGCCGGGGCAACACCGACCTGGCGGTCTTCGAGACCGGCACGGTGTTCCTGCCCAAGGACGAGCTCTCGGTGGCCCCGCGCCCGGCCGTCGACCGCCGGCCGAGCGACGCCGAGCTGGCCGAGCTGGACGCCGCGCTGCCGGACCAGCCGCGCCGGGTCGCCGTCGCCCTCGCGGGCGAGCGGCTGCCGTCCGGCTGGTGGGGCAAGGGCGACCAGGCCTCCTGGGCGGACGCCGTCGAGGCGGCCCGTACGGTGGCCCGCGCGGCCGGCGTCGAGCTGACCGTCCGCCAGGGCCAGCTGGCGCCCTGGCACCCGGGCCGCTGCGCCGAGCTGGTCGTGGCCGGCACCGACCGGGTGGTCGGTCACGCGGGTGAGCTGCACCCGCGGGTGGTCAAGTCGCTGGGCCTGCCGGCCCGTACGGCGGCGATGGAGCTCGACATCGACCTGCTGACGGCCGACGGCCCGGCGAAGGTCGACGGCCCGGCGGTCTCCGGCTTCCCGGTGGCCACCCAGGACGTCGCGCTGATCGTCGACACCGCCGTCCCGGCCGCCGAGGTCGAGGCCGCGCTGCGTTCGGGTGCGGGCGAACTGCTGGAGGCCATCCGGCTGTTCGACGTGTTCACCGGCGAGCAGGTCGGCGAGGGCAAGAAGTCGCTGGCCTACGCGCTGCGCTTCCGCGCGGCCGACCGCACCCTGACCGCCGACGAGGCCACCGCCGCCCGCGAGGCGGCCGTCGCCGAGGCCGTCACCCGCACCGGCGCGGTGCTGCGCGGCGCCTGATCCGCCGCCAGGGCCTGACAGGGCCCCGTCCGGACCGTTTCGGTCCGGACGGGGCCCTTTGCGTTTCCTTGGGTTGACGGCCTGTCATCCGGTCGTTTATCTCTTTACCTATGGAACTAGATAAAGGCGCTGACCAGCCCTCTCCGATCGAGTTCCGCCTGGACCCGGCCTCCGGCGTCCCGACCTACCTGCAACTCGTGCAGCAGGTCGAACAGGCGCTGCGGATGGGCTGGTTGACGGAGGGGGACCAGCTGCCCCGGGTGCGTGAGGTGGTCGCCGGGCTGGCGATCAACCCCAACACCGTGCTCAAGGCCTACCGGGAGCTGGAGCACCGCGGCCTGGCGGTCGGACGGCGCGGCCAGGGCACCTTCGTGCGCGGGCTGCCCGCCGGAGTGGTGCCGCTGCGCGAACGGGCCGCGCTGCGGCGGGGGCTGCTGGACTGGATGCGCTCGGCGCGGACCGCCGGGCTGGACGAAGGGGGGATGGTCGCGGTGTTCGAGGACGCGCTGCGCGACCTGCGCGAGGGCCGGGACGGGGTGGTGGCGTGACGGCCGCGGACACCGTGATCGACTGCGGCGGGATCGGCAAGCGCTACCGCCGCTCCTGGGCGCTGCGGGACTGCCACCTGGCCGTCCCGGCCGGGCACGTGGTCGCGCTGGTCGGCCCGAACGGCGCCGGCAAGACGACCCTGCTCAGCCTGGCCGCCGGGCTGACCCTGCCGAGCGAGGGCGCGATGACCGTCCTCGGCGACCAACTCCCCGGCTCGCCAAGGGCCTTGGACCGGATCGGCTTCGTCGCCCAGAACGCCGCGCTCTACCCCGGCCTGCCCGTGCGCGATCTGCTCGCGATGGGCCGCCACCTCAACCGGCGCTGGGACGACGCCCGGGCGCGCACTCACCTGGACGGCCTCGGCATCCCGATGGACCGCAAGTACGGCCGGCTCTCCGGCGGCCAGCAGGCGCAGGTCTCGCTCGCCCTGGCCCTCGCCAAACGGCCAGAACTGCTGCTCCTGGACGAGCCGTTGGCCGCGCTCGACCCGCTCGCCCGGCACGACTTCATGGCCGTGCTGCTGACCGCGGTGGCCGAGGACGGCCTCTCGGTGCTGTTCTCCTCGCACGCCGTCAACGAGCTGGAGCAGAGCTGCGACTACCTGGTGGTGCTGACCGGCGGCCGGGTCCAGGTGTCCGGGGAGGTGGACGACCTGGTCGGCGGCCACCGGATGCTCACCGGCCCCACCGCCGAGGCCGACGCGGTCGCCGAACGGCTGCCGGTGGTCCGCGACCGCCGGGCCGGCGCCCAGTCCCACCTGCTGGTGCGCACCGGCGGCCCGGACGCGCCGGTCTCCGCCGGCTGGCGCCAACAGCGCATCGGCCTGGAGGAGTTGGTGCTCGCCTACCTGCGCGAGCCGACCGCCTCCGCGCTGCCCGGCCCGCGCGGGGCCGTCCGCACGAACCAGAAGGTACCGTCATGAGCGCCACCACCCTCGCCCCGCCCCGCTCCGCCGTGCTGCGGGCCGCCGGGCTGCGCCACCGGCCCGCGTTGCTGACCCTGCTCGCGGTGATGGGCGTGGTCTCCGTCGCCCTGTTGCTGCACGGCTGGTACTTGCACGACGGCCTGGACCGCACCGGCGCGGGCTCCTGCGATCCGACCACCACCGCCTGCGCGGCCACGTTCAAGCGGTTCCTGCACCAGTACGCCGACACCATGCCGATGCTCGGCAACGTGTCCTACGTCCTGGGCGGCATGTTCGGTGCCTTCCTCGGCGGCCCGCTGCTGGCGCGGGAGTTCGAGCACGGCACGGTGCGCTTCGCCTGGACCCAGGGGGCCGGGCGGACCCGCTGGACGGCGGGCGGCCTGGTGCTGGGCGGCGCGGTGCTGGCCGTGGTGGCGGCGCTGTTCGGGCTGGTGCTGCGCTGGTGGAACGCACCGCTGGAGCTGCTGGGCGGACAGTTCCACCCGGACCTCTTCGTGCAGGCGTCGCCGGTGCTGGTCGGGCGGGTGCTGGTGGCCTTCGGGGTCGCGGCGCTGGCCGGCGCGGTGCTGCGCCGCACCGTGCTCGCGGTGGGCCTGGGTCTGGCGGCCTCGGTCGCCCTGCCGTTCCTCGCCGTGGCCGTGCGCTCGCACTACATGGCCCCGTTGGACGAGCCGGTGCGCGCCATGACGTCCCTCGCGGTGGACGACCGCTGGGTGCTGAGCGTCTGGTACTCGGACCCGGCCGGGAACCGGCTCTCCGAGGCGGACTTCTACAACCTCGGCGGCGACTACGCCCACCTCCAGTCCCTGGTGCACGACGGCGGGTACACCATGCACGAGGTGTACCAACCGGCGGACCGGTTCTGGCCGTTCCAGTGGATCGAGTTCGGCTGGACGACCCTGCTCGCGGTGGCGCTGTGCGCGGCGGCGGTCTGGTGGGTGCGGCGGCGGGCGGTCTGACCTGCGCCGTCCTTGATTGTTTGAAGTGTTTTCGTCAAAACCCTTGCGGCGGCGGCGGTTCCGGGCGTTTCCTTCTCGTTAGGAAGCTTTCCTAACCGATCGAGGAACCGGAGCGTCCCATGCGTCCTCAGCCCCGTCGCGCCCTCCACATAGCCCTCGCCGCCGCCCTGGTGGCCGCGCCCCTCACCGTCGCGGCCGCCTCGGCCGCCCAGGCCGCCCCCGCGGCCGCGGCCTCCGTCCAGCTCAAGGGCGTCGGCCTCGACGACCCGCACAAGAAGGACATCGCGATGCAGCTGGTGTCCAGTGCGGAGAACTCCTCGCTGGACTGGAAGGCCCAGTACAAGTACATCGAGGACATCGGTGACGGCCGCGGCTACACCGCCGGCATCATCGGCTTCTGTTCCGGCACCGGCGACATGCTGGACCTGGTCCAGCACTACACCGACCTCAAGCCCGGCAACGTCCTCGCCAAGTACCTGCCCGCGCTGAAGAAGGTCAACGGCAGCGCCTCGCACTCCGGCCTCGGCGACGCCTTCGTCAAGGACTGGGCCGCCGCCGCCAAGGACCAGACCTTCCAGCAGGCCCAGAACGACGAGCGCGACCGGGTGTACTTCAACCCCGCCGTCAACCAGGCCAAGGCCGACGGCCTGCGCGCGCTCGGCCAGTTCGCCTACTACGACGCCATCGTGATGCACGGCCCCGGCAACAGCTCCGACAGCTTCGGGGGCATCCGCGCGGCCGCGATGAAGAAGGCGAGGACGCCCGCCCAGGGCGGCGACGAGGCCACCTACCTCAAGGCCTTCCTGGACGCCCGCAAGGTGGTCATGAAGAAGGAGGCCGCGCACTCCGACACCAGCCGGGTCGACACCGAGCAGTCGGTGTTCCTCAACGCCAAGAACTTCGACCTCAACCCGCCGCTCAAGTGGAAGGTCTACGGCGACAGCTACAGCATCAACAGCTGACGCCCGGGCCGACGCCGTGGCGGGAACCCGTTTCCCCGGGTTTCCGCCACCTCGGCGTTTCGATCACCCCCGTTTTGATCACCCCCCCCCCCCGCGAAAAGCCCAAGGGACTGTGAAAGTCCTGTTCATCCCGTAACGAATCGAGCAGGGGCATAACGAACGATCCCTCCCGCATTGACGCATTCGCCCGGTGGCGCTTGACTCCGTCCCCTGCCGCAGGGTTGCGGCGCAGTACAGGAGGCACCACCGATCATGATCAGACCCATGCGTCTCGCGGCCGCGGGCACGGCCACCGTGTCGCTCGCACTCGCCCTCACGGCCTGCGGCCAGACGGTGGCGGGACAGGCGCCGGCGGCGGGCGGGAGCGGGGGTGGCGGCGAGGGCATCGGGCTGCTGCTGCCGGAGAGCGCGTCCTCCACCCGGTACGACGCGTTCGACAAGCCCCTGATCGAGCAGACGGTGACGGGCCTCTGCACCAAGTGCACGGTGAGCTACGCCAACGCGGGAGGCGACGCGACCGTCCAGAAGAAGCAGTTCGACGACCTGCTCGCCAAGGGCGTGAAGGTCATCCTGCTCGACCCGGTCGACGCCAAGCTCACCGGACCGTGGGTGGACGCCGCCAACGCCAAGGGCGTGAAGGTCGTCGCCTACGACCGGCTGGCCCAGGGCAAGGTCGCCGCGTACGTCTCCTTCGACAACCAGCAGACCGGTCAGCTCCAGGGCCAGTCCCTGCTCGACGCGCTCGGCCCGAAGGCCTCCTCGGCCAACGTCGTGATGATCGACGGCGCCGAGTCCGACCCCAACGCCGCGCAGTTCAAGGCGGGCGCGCACCTCGCGCTGGACGGCCGGGTCAAGATCGCCTACGAGCAGTCCGGCGAGTGGAAGCCGGACGTGGCCACCGCGAAGACGAACGAGGCCATCCAGAGCCTCGGGAAGAACGGCATCCAGGCCGTCTACGCCGCGAACGACGGCATGGCCGCCGCCGTCATCGAGGCCCTGAAGGCCGCGGGCCTCAAGAACGTGCCGGTCGGCGGCCAGGACGCCTCCCTCGACGCCGTCCGCCGGGTGCTCACCGGCGAGCAGGCGTACACCATCTACAAGCCGTACAAGCCCGAGACGGACGCGGCGGGCAGCATCGCCGTCCAGCTGGCCGAGGGCATGGACATCAGCACCACCGCCGCCACGCTCACCGACAGCGGCGGGTTGAAGATCCCCTCGCTGCTGCTCACCCCGATCGTGGTGACCAAGGCGAAGGTGGAGGCGACGGTCGTCGACGGCGGGCTCTACAAGGCGTCCGACATCTGCACCCCGCAGTACGCCCAGGCCTGCGCGGAGGCCGGGGTCAAGTAGCGGGGGCCGCGGGGCGGCCGGAAAAGGGGCGGGCCCGTACCGGAGACCGGTACGGGCCCGCCCCTCACGTCCGGGCTCAGGCGCTCGCGGTGTAGTCGTAGAAGCCGCGGCCGGACTTGCGGCCCAGCAGGCCGGCGTCGACCATCCGGGACAGCAGCGGGGGAGCGGCGTACAGCGGCTCCTTGTACTCGTCGTACATCGATTCGGCGATCGAGACGATGGTGTCCAGGCCGATCAGGTCGCACAGCCGCAGCGGGCCCATCGGGTGGGCGCAGCCGGCCTCCATGCCCTTGTCGATGTCGGAGGCGGTGGCCACGCCCGACTCGAACATCCGCACCGCGGACAGCAGGTACGGCACGAGCAGGGCGTTGACCACGAAGCCGGCCCGGTCGCGGGCCCGGATCGGCTCCTTGGCGAGGGCCTGGGTGGCGAAGGCCTCGACCCGCTCGGTGGTGGTCGCCGAGGTGGTCAGGGTCGGGATGACCTCGACCAGCTTCTGCACCGGCGCCGGGTTGAAGAAGTGCAGGCCGATGACCTGCTCCGGGCGGGAGGTGGCGGCGGCCAGCTTCACGATCGGGATCGAGGAGGTGTTGGAGGCCAGGATCGCGTCCCGGCGCTCGACGACCTGGTCCAGGGTCTGGAAGATCTTGACCTTGATGTCCTCGCGCTCGGCGACCGCCTCGACCACCAGGTCGCGGTCGGCGAAGTCGGACAGGTCGGTGGTGAAGGACAGCCGGGACAGCGCCTCGTCCCGCTGCTCGGGGCTCAGCTTGCCGCGCTTGACCGCCGTGTCCAGGGAGTTGGTCAGCCGGGTGCGGCCGAACTCCAGCGCCTCACCGCTGGCCTCCGACACCAGGACGTCCAGTCCGGCCCGGGCGAAGACCTCGGCGATGCCCGACCCCATGAGACCGCAGCCGACTACTCCGACGCGTGCGATGTCACTCACTCAGTTGCCCTTCGGTGGTGCTGGGGGTCGCCCAGCGAACTGGTGGCCCAGCGAGCTCGCTGGTCAACGGGTCGGTGTACCGGAATGGGTGCACCGGTCACCGCCCCGACGACGTTACTACTCCGTACTCGCCAGTAGGTCACCCCCTCCCCGGCACAGTGCCAGCCCGGACGGCCCCCCGATCGGGTGAGGCCGCACCGCCCGCCGGGTGCGCCCGGGCCCGCCGCCGCCCGCCGCCGGACAGAATGCCGCAGACGGGGGCCGGGGACGGGAAGGGAGCACACGGTGCCGACGGGATCGCTCACAGGACAGGTCGCCCTGGTCACCGGCGGCGGCCGGGGCATCGGCCGCGAGATCGCCGTCGGCCTGGCCGCCGAGGGCATGGCCGTCGGCCTGGTCGGCCGCACCCACGAGACGCTGACCGACACCCTCAAGGAGTGCGTCAAGCACGGCTCCCGGGGCGTCGCCGTCACCGCGGACGTCTGCCGCCCCGGCTCGGTCCGGGAGGCCGTCCGGCTGGTCGAGC
This sequence comes from Kitasatospora sp. NPDC001309, assembly GCF_042896295.1. Classification (NCBI taxonomy): domain Bacteria; kingdom Bacillati; phylum Actinomycetota; class Actinomycetes; order Kitasatosporales; family Streptomycetaceae; genus Kitasatospora; species Kitasatospora sp. NPDC001309. The sequence continues at coordinate 29,633 of NZ_JBIAXC010000027.1, forward strand.
GCGACCTCGGCCCGGTCGACCTGCTGGTCAACAACGCCGGCCTGGTCGACCGCGCCGAGGTGCCGCTCTGGGAGACCGACCCCAACCAGTGGTGGCAGGTGATCGAGACCAACCTGCGCGGCCCCTACAACCTGCTGCGCTGCGTCCTGCCCGGCATGGTCGCCCGCCGCAGCGGCCGGGTGGTCAACCTCAACTCCGGCTTCGCGCTGCGCCCGGACGGCCGCTACACCGCGTACGCGACCTCCAAGGGCGCGCTGCTCCAGCTCTCCGACAACATGGCGGACACGCTGGCCGAGCACGACGTCGTGGTGCTCGACATCAGCCCCGGCGCGGTGGCCACCGACATGACCGCGGGGATGCCGATGTTCCGGGACATGAAGGCCTGGGGCTCGATCCCGTACATGGTCGCCGTCACCGTGGACGCCGCCCGCGGCCGCTTCGACGCGCTGCACGGGCGGTTCATCCACGCCGGGCGGGACGACCTGGCGGAGCTGGTCGCACAGGCCGACGCGATCCGCGCGGTGGACGCCCGGACGCTGCGGCTGCGCCCGTACAAGGACGACGACCCGATGGCCTGACCGGCTTCGGCGGGAGCTCAGTCGGGGGCGGGGAGTTCCGGTCGGGGCCGGTCACGCACACAGCTGGCTGGCGGTGACAGGCTTGAGCCCCGCCTTGGCCAGCCCGTCCAGGATCGCGGGCAGCGCGTCGATGGTGCACTGGTGCCCCATGTGCAGGGCCACCACCGAGCCGCCGCGCACCGAGCCCAGCACCCGGCGCTGGAGCTCGGCGGCGCTCGGGTCGTTGTAGTCCCGCGGATCGACGTCGAAGGACAGCACGTGCTCGTAGCCGACGGCCTTGGCCTGGTCGCGCACCATCGAGGTGGCGTACTGCGCGGCGGAGGGGCGGAACCAGCGGCCCATCGAGCCGGTCAGCCTCGTCAGCCGGTCGGCGCACTGGGCGATCTCGGCACGGGCCTGGTCCGGTGTCATCGCGGAGATGTTGAGGTGGTTCTGGGTGTGGTTGCCCAGTTCGTGGCCGCCGTCCAGGATCCGCCGGGCCATCTGCGGCTGCTGGTCCAGCCAGCTGCCGACCGCCATCACGGTCAGCTTGACGCCGCGCTGCTCGGCGGCCTCCAGCAGGGTGGTGGCGAGCTTCGGGTCGCCGCTGCCGTGGACGGTGAGCGCCACGTTCTTGCCGGTGCGCGGCCCGTACACCACCTCGTACGGGGTGCCGGCCGCCAGCGGCGTCAGGACGGGCGGGGTCGGCGGTGCGGAGGCCGGCGCCGAGGCCTGGGCGGCGGCCGGGGTCGGTTCGCCGCCGGGCTGCGGCTCGCCCGCGGCGCCCGGGGTGGTCGGGGCGGGGGAGGCGGGCCCCTCGCCGCCGTTCCAGGCCGGGTCGGTGGTGTGCTGCGGGTCGACACTGCCGGGGTGCGCGGCGAGCGTCCCGGTGTCGGCCCGGCGGGGCGTGCCGCTGCCGCAGGAGGTGAGGAGTCCGCCGGCGGCGGACAGGGCGGCCAGCTTGGCGGCGGTGCGCAGTACGGTGCGGCGGTCGGCAGTCATCGGCAGCCAGCATAGAGAGGACGGACCCTCCCGGCGATCCGGCAGCGCCGTCCGACGCCGTCCGGCGCACCGTCTTTGACGTGCACACACTCCGTCTTCCGGGTGTTGCAGGAACCTGAACTCCCGCTGTTTCCACGGCGTGTCGTTGGATACGATCACCGCGCACCGCGTGTTACGGGGCAGTAGGCACATTCCGGCATTGCGCATTGGGGGCGGAACATGATGCACCACGAGGACACCGCGGCCGTCGACCAGGACACCCGCACCGGCTGGGAGTGGGCCAGAGCGGACGACTGGCAGCCGCCGAGCGAGCTCGACACCGGCATCCCGCACACCGCCCGGATGTACGACTACTACCTGGGCGGCAAGGACAACTTCGAGGCCGACCGCCAGGCCGCCCAGGCCGCCATCGCCGCCTACCCGGCGCTGCCGCTGCTGGCCCGCACCAACCGCCAGTTCCTGGGCCGGGCCGTCGAGTTCGCGGCGGGCCGGGGGATCCGCCAGTTCGTCGACATCGGCACCGGCATCCCGACCGTCGGCTCCACCAACGAGGTCGCCCAGCGGGTCGCCCCGGACGCCCGGGTCGTCTACGTCGACAACGACCCGATCGTCGCCACCCACGCCCGCGCCCTGCTGGCCGGGCACCCGGCCGGGCACACCTCGGTCATCGAGGCCGACCTGCGCGACCCGGAGGCGATCCTGCGCCACCCCGCGCTGGGCGCCGCCATCGACCTGTCCCAGCCCGTCGCGCTGATGCTCGTCGCCGTCCTGCACTTCATACGCGACGAGGAGGGCGCCCAGCAGATCGTCCGCACCCTGCGCGAGGTGCTCGCCCCCGGCAGCGCCCTGATCCTCTCCCACGGCAGCCCCGACTTCGCCTCCCGCGAGAGCGCCGCCGAGGGCACCCGGATCTACCGGAGCGCCAGTGCGCCGCTGGTCCTGCGGCCCCGGGCCGGTGTCGAACCCTTCTTCGGGGACTTCGAGTTCGTCGGCCCCGGCCTCGTCCAACTCCCGCTCTGGCGCCCCACCGCGGGCCACCTGCGCACCACCGAACTGCCCGAGGGCTGGCAGGACGTCTCCGCCTACGCCGGTGTCGCCCTCAAGCCGTGACCGGACCCGGCCCACTCGTGGGTCCGTGACGACGGCCGGCCCCGGCGCCCCCCTCCGGCGCCGGGGGCCGGCCGCCCCACACCGAGCAGACTACGTCCGGGCACTGACAATCCCTCACCCTCCCGGCTACCCTGCGGCGTGACCACCGACCTGCCGCCGCTGCCCACCGACGTCGCCGAACTGCTGCGGAGCGTCGACGCCCCGCCCCGACTGGTCGCCCACCTCGCGCTGGTGCACCAGGTCGCCGAGCAGGTCGTCGAGTTCTGCGCCGCCGAGGGCCTGGCCTTCGACCACCACGCCGTCCGCTACGGCGCCGCCACCCACGACATCGGCAAGGTCGTCCACCCCGAGGAGCTCTCGGGCCCGGGCTCCGCGCACGAACCCGCGGGCCACGCCCTGCTGTCGGCCCGCGGCGTCCCCGAGGAACTGGCCCGCTTCGCCCGCACCCACGCGAGCTGGGGCGAGCCCGGCACCACCACCGAGGACCTGCTGGTCAGCCTGGCCGACAAGGCCTGGAAGAACCAGCGGGTCCGCGACCTGGAGGACCGGGTGGTCGAGCGGCTGGCCGCCGCCACCGGCCGCGAGCGCTGGGAGGCCTTCCTCGCCCTGGACGACCTGCTCACCCGGATCGGCGAGGACGCCCCGCGGCGGCTCGCCCTGCAGGCCGCGCATCCGGTGCGTACCGGGAGGAATTGACGCGACAGCGCGCGGCGGGCGGTGTGGGGTTCCGCGGCGACACCGCCGCCGGGTGGGGCCCTTCCCCGTGCGAGCGGCTACCGCCCGCCGCGCAGCTGGTCCAGGTCGCGGCGCTCCCGCTTGGTCGGGCGCCCCGCGCCGCGGTCCCGTTCGAAGGTCGGGGCCACGAACTCGCGCGGCGGCCGCGGCGGACTGTTGTCGACCAGGCACTCCGCCGCGACCGGGGCGCCGACCCGCTTGCGGATCGGCTTGGTCACCACGACGACCCGCTCGTACCCCTCCTCGCGGACCCGGACCTCGTCCCCGGGCCTGAGGGTCTGCGCCGGCTTGGCCCGCTCGCCGTTCACCCGGACATGCCCGGCCTTGCAGGCCGCCGCCGCCAGCGCACGCGTCCTGGCCAGCCGGACCGACCAGATCCAGACGTCCACCCGCACGCTTCCCTGTTCCTCAGCCATCCCGCGAGCCTACCCACGCCGAGGTCCGGTCCGGGCTCGGCCCGGACCGGCCCTAGGCCGCGAGGGGGACTTCCTGGACGGCCCAGCCGTTGCCGTCCGGGTCGTTGAAGAACACGAAGTTGTTCCAGGCCTCGCCGTGCCCGTTCACCCGGGCTCCGGCCACGAAGTGCTGGACGGGGCTGACCACCACGCCCCGCGCGGTGAGCTCCGCGTGGGCCTTCTCGATGTCCCGCACCACCAGTTGGAGGCCCTTCACCGAGCCGGGCGGCGACTCGATCACCCCGGCGCCGACCACGATCGAGCAGCGTGAGCCGGGGGGAGTCAGCTGGACCACCCGGACCCCGTCGCGCAGGCGGGTGTCGTGGTCCACGGTGAAGCCGGCCTGCTCCTCGTAGAAGAGCTTCGCGCGGTCCACGTCCGACACCGGGACCACCACGACTTCGAGCTTCCAGTCCATCGCCCTCACCCCTCTCGGTCGGGCTCTTCCAGTATCTGCCCGAAACCGTTCCCCGGCGGACCTTCGGATAGCCTGAGAACACGATGAATCCGCAGACCACGCCCGCTTCGTCACCCTCGGCCACCGCCTTCGCGACCCCCTGGGGCTCCCTCGACCTCACCCGCTTCCCCGCGGACCCCCGCGAGCGGCTGCGGGCCTGGGACGCCGCCGACGAGTACCTGCTGCGCCACCTCGCCGGCGAGGCCGACAGCGCCGACGGCGCCGCCACCGAGCTGGCCGGCCGCCGGATCGCCGTCCTCGGCGACCGCTGGGGCGCGCTGGCCACCGCGCTGGCACCGTACGGACCGGTCCAGATCAGCGACTCCCACCTCGGCCGGCAGGCCACCCGGGAGAACCTCGCCCGGGCCGGCGCCGCCGTCGACGAGGAGCGGCTGCGCACGACCCGGGACACCCCGCCGGAGCGCATCGACGTCCTGCTGGTGCGGGTGCCCAAGAGCCTGGCCCTGCTGGAGGACCAGCTGCACCGGCTCGCCCCGGCCCTCCACCCCGGCACGGTGGTGATCGGCACCGGCATGGTCGCCGAGATCCACACCTCCACCCTGCAGCTGTTCGAGAAGGTGCTCGGCCCGACCCGCACCTCGCTGGCCGTCCGCAAGGCCCGGCTGATCTTCTGCACCCCCGACCCGGCGCTCGACCCCGGCCCCAGCCCGTGGCCGCACCGCTACGCGCTGCCGCCGGACATCGGCCCCGCCGCCGGGCGCACCGTGGTCAACCACGCGGGCACGTTCTGTGCCGAACGGCTCGACATCGGCACCCGGTTCTTCCTGGCCCACCTGCCCACGCCCGCCCCGGGCGACCGGGTGGTGGACCTCGGCTGCGGCAACGGCGTGGTCGGCACCGCGGCCGCGCTGGCCGGGCCGGGCGCGGAGCTGGTGTTCGTGGACGAGTCCCACCAGGCGGTGGCCTCCGCCGAGGAGACCTTCCGCGCCAACCTGGGCCCGGACGCCCCGGCCGAGTTCCGCACCGCCGACGCGCTCGACCCGGCGGTGTTCGCCCCGGGCTCGGTGGACCTGGTGCTCAACAACCCGCCGTTCCACTCCCACCAGGCCACCACCGACGCCACCGCCTGGCGGATGTTCACCGGCGCCCGGCGGGCGCTGCGGCCCGGCGGTGAGCTGTGGGTGGTCGGCAACCGTCACCTCGGCTACCACGTCAAGCTGCGCAAGCTGTTCGGCAACTGCCAACTCGTCGCGGGGAACCCGAAGTTCGTGGTGCTGCGAGCCGTGAAGCGCTGACCGGGGGCCGTCGGCGGCACGGTCCGCCGGTGCCCGGGCCGGTCGCACCGGCGGGGAGCCCGGGGGTGCCGGGCTCAGCCTTGCATGGATTTTCCCTCCCGCGTATATTCATGCCACGACCAAGGAGGAAGCCATGGCTTTGCGAGTCGCCGTCGCCGGCGCGAGCGGGTACGCGGGCGGTGAGGTGCTGCGCCTGCTGCTCGGCCACCCGGAGGTGGAGATCGGGGCGCTGACCGGCGGCTCGAACGCGGGCACCAGGCTCGGCGCGCTGCAGCCGCACCTGATCCCGCTGGCCGACCGTGTGCTCGAACCCACCACCCCCGAGGTGCTGGCCGACCACGACGTGGTGTTCCTGGCGCTGCCGCACGGCCAGTCCGCCGCCGTCGCCGAGGCCCTCGGCCAGAACGTCCTGGTGATCGACTGCGGCGCCGACTTCCGGCTCAAGGCCGCCGCCGACTGGGAGCAGTTCTACGGCTCCGCCCACGCCGGAACCTGGCCCTACGGCCTGCCCGAACTCCCCGGCCACCGCGACGCGTTGAAGGGCAGCAACCGGATCGCCGTGCCCGGCTGCTACCCGACGGCCGTCTCCCTGGCGCTGTTCCCGGCCTACGCGGCCGGCCTCGCCGAGCCGGAGGCCGTGGTGGTCGCCGCCTCCGGCACCTCCGGCGCCGGCAAGGCCGCCAAGACCCACCTGCTGGGCAGCGAGGTGATGGGCAGCGTCAGCCCGTACGGCGTCGGCGGCGTGCACCGGCACACCCCGGAGATGGTGCAGAACCTCACCCCGCTGGCCGGCGAGCCGCTGACCGTCTCCTTCACCCCCACCCTCGTCCCGATGCCGCGCGGCATCCTCGCCACCTGCTCCGCCAAGGCCAAGCCGGGCGTGAGCGCCGAGGAGCTGCGCGCCGCGTACGCCGAGGCCTTCGCCGACGAGCCCTTCGTCCACCTGCTGCCCGAGGGGCAGTGGCCGCAGACCAGCAGCGTCTACGGCGCCAACACCGCCCTGGTCCAGGTCGCCCTGGACGCCACCGCCGGGCGGATCGTCGCGATCAGCGCGATCGACAACCTGGTCAAGGGCACCGCGGGCGGCGCGGTGCAGAGCATGAACATCGCCCTCGGCCTGCCCGAGGAGCTGGGCCTTCCCCTGAACGGAGTCGCACCGTGACCACCCCCGACACCGGCGTGACCGCCGCCAAGGGCTTCCGGGCCGCCGGCGTGACCGCGGGCATCAAGGCCTCCGGCACCCCGGACCTCGCCCTGGTGGTCAACGACGGCCCCTCGTACGCCGCGGCCGGCGTCTTCACCGCCAACCGGGTCAAGGCCGCGCCCGTGCTCTGGTCCCAGCAGGTCCTCAAGGGCGGCCGGGTCTCCGCCGTCGTCCTCAACTCCGGTGGTGCCAACGCCTGTACCGGCCCGGCCGGCTTCCAGGACACCCACGCCACCGCGGAGAAGGTCGCCGCCGAGCTGGACCTCAGCGCCGGCGAGGTCGCCGTCGCCTCCACCGGCCTGATCGGCGTCCGGCTGCCGATGGACGTGCTGCTGCCCGGTGTCGCCCTGGCCGCCCGGGAGCTCAGCGAGACCGGCGGCGAGTCCGCCGCGATCGCCATCAAGACCACCGACACCGTGCACAAGACCGCGCAGGTCACCAGCCCGGCGGGCTGGACGGTCGGCGGCATGGCCAAGGGCGCGGGCATGCTCGCCCCGAGCCTGGCCACCATGCTGGTCGTGCTCACCACCGACGCCGACCTGGACAGCGCCGCCCTGGACGCCGCCCTGCGCGGCGCCACCCGCACCACCTTCGACCGGATCGACTCCGACGGCTGCATGTCGACCAACGACACCGTGCTGCTGCTGGCCTCCGGCGCCTCCGGCACCGCCCCGGACGCGGCCGAGTTCGCCGAGGCCGTCCGCACCGTCAGCGCCGACCTGGCCCGCCAGCTGATCGGCGACGCCGAGGGCGCCAGCAAGGACATCCGGATCGACGTCACCGGCGCGGCCACCGAGGACGAGGCCGTCGAGGTCGCCCGGACGATCAGCCGCAACAACCTGCTCAAGTGCGCCATCCACGGCGAGGACCCCAACTGGGGCCGGGTGCTGTCCGCGATCGGCACCACCTCCGCCACCTTCGAGCCGGACCGGCTCGACGTCGCCATCAACGGCGTCTGGGTCTGCCAGGACGGCGGCGTCGGCGAGGACCGCGACCTGGTGGACATGAAGGGCCGTGACGTCGTCATCACCGCGAACCTCAACGCCGGTACGGCGAGCGCCTCGCTGTGGACCAACGACCTCACCGCCGACTACGTCCACGAGAACAGCGCCTACTCCAGCTGAGCCGCGGCACCCGGGCCCGGCCGCACCGCCGAGCGGCCGGGCCGCCGATCCGCGACATCCTCCCCCCGCCTGCGGCCGGGGGGACCCCCATCGACGAGGGAATCCCGTGCAGATCGCACCCAAGGGCGAACAGGCCCGCAACAACACCGCGTTGCCCAAGGCCATGACGCTGATCGAGGCGCTGCCCTGGCTGGAGCGCTTCCACGGCAAGACCATCGTGATCAAGTTCGGCGGCAACGCCATGGTCGACGAGAGCCTCAAGGCGGCCTTCGCCCAGGACGTCGTCTTCCTCCGCTACGCCGGACTGCACCCCGTCGTGGTGCACGGCGGCGGCCCGCAGATCAGCGCCCAACTGGACCGGCTGGGCCTGGAGTCCAGCTTCACCAACGGCCTGCGGGTCACCACCCCCGAGACCATGGACGTGGTCCGGATGGTGCTGGCCGGCCAGGTGCAGCGCGAGCTGGTCGGCCTGCTCAACGAGCACGGCCCGTTCGCCGTCGGCATGACCGGCGAGGACGCCCACACCATGACGGCGGTCAAGCGCTACGCCGTGGTGGACGGCGAGCAGGTCGACATCGGCCTGGTCGGCGACATCGTCAACATCGAGGCCGGCGCCGTGAAGGCACTGATCGCGGACGGCCGGATCCCGGTCATCTCCTCGATCGCCCGCGGTGCCGACGGCCACGTCTACAACATCAACGCCGACACCGCCGCCTCCGCCCTGGCGGTCTCGCTCGGCGCCGAGATGCTGGTGGTGCTGACCGACGTCGAGGGCCTGTACAAGGACTGGCCGAACTCCGACGACGTGATCAGCCAGCTCAACGCGAGCGAACTGGACGCACTGCTGCCGGGCCTGGCCAGCGGCATGCTCCCCAAGATGGAGGGCTGCCTGCGCGCCGTCCGCTCCGGCGTGGGCACCGCCCGCGTCCTGGACGGCCGGGTGCAGCACAGCCTGCTGCTGGAGATCTTCACCGACGAGGGCATCGGCACGATGGTCGTGCCGGACGACGAGCCGACCGTGACCGGGGGACTGGCATGACGCACAACGAGCAGCTCACCGACCGGTGGCAGCACGCCTTCACCGACAACTACGGCACCCCCCGGATCCCGCTGGTGCGCGGCGAGGGCGTCAAGCTCTGGGACGCCGACGGCAAGGAGTACACCGACCTGCTCGGCGGCATCGCCGTCAACGCCCTCGGCACCGCCCACCCGGCCGTGGTCGAGGCGGTCAGCCGGCAGATCGCCACCCTCGGCCACGTCTCCAACCTCTTCATGGCCGAGCCGACCATCGCGCTCGCCGAGCGGCTGCTGGCGCTGGACGGCCGGGAGGGCGGCCGGGTGTTCTTCTGCAACTCCGGCGCCGAGGCCAACGAGGCCGCCTTCAAGATCAGCCGACGGACCGGCCGCACCCACCTGGTCGCCCTCCAGGGCGCCTTCCACGGCCGGACCATGGGCGCCCTCGCGCTCACCGGCCAGCCCGCCAAGCAGGCGCCGTTCCGCCCGCTGCCCGGTGACGTCACCCACGTCCCGTTCGGCGACGTCGAGGCGCTGCGCGCGGCCGTCACCACCGACACCGCCGCCGTCTTCCTGGAGCCGATCCAGGGCGAGAACGGCGCGATCCCGCTGCCCGACGGCTACCTGAGGGCCGCCCGCGAGATCACCCGGGCCACCGGCACCCTGCTGGTCCTGGACGAGATCCAGACCGGCATCGGCCGGACCGGGTACTGGTACGCCCACCAGGCCTGCGAGGGCGTCGAGCCGGACGTGGTCACCCTGGCCAAGGCGCTCGGCGGCGGCCTGCCGATGGGCGCGGTGCTGGCCTTCGGCCCGGCCGCCGAGCTGCTCACCCCGGGCCAGCACGGCACCACCTTCGGCGGCAACCCGGTGGCCGCCGCGGCCGGGCTCGCGGTGCTGGACACCATCGAGTCCGAGGGCCTGCTGGAGCACGTCCGCAAGATCGGCGACCGGCTGCGGCACGGCGTCGAGGCGCTCGGCGACCCGCTGGTCTCGCACGTGCGCGGGGCCGGACTGCTGCTCGGCATCGTGCTGACCCGGCCGCTCTCGGCCCGGGTCCAGGCGGTCGCCCAGCAGGCGGGCTTCCTCGTCAACGCGGCCGTCCCGGACGCCGTACGGCTGGCGCCGCCGCTGGTGCTGAGCGAGCAGGAGGCGGACGCCTTCCTCGCGGCCCTGCCGGAGATCCTCCGAACGGTGCGCGAGAGCGCCCCGGCCGATGCGAGTTGACCATCGTCCGGGAGAATAATCACATGACCGATTCCCGCTCCGGCTCCGCCGCCGGCCCGACGCCGCAGGTCCCGCAGACCCGCACCGCGCGCCACCGGCGGATCGTGGACCTGCTCACCCGCCAGCCCGTGCGTTCGCAGAGCCAGCTCGCCAAGCTGCTCGCCGACGACGGACTCGTGGTCACCCAGGCCACCCTCTCCCGGGACCTGGACGAGCTGGGCGCGGTCAAGATCCGCAACCGGGACGGCGCGCTGATCTACGCCGTCCCCGCCGAGGGCGGCGACCGCACCCCGCGCGCACCGATGGGGGAGTCGGCCAGCGAAGGCCGGATGGCCCGGCTGGCGGGCGAGCTGATGGTCTCCGCGACGGCCTCCGGCAACCTGGTCGTGCTGCGCACCCCGCCGGGCGCCGCGCAGTTCCTCGCCTCGGCGATCGACCAGGCCGAGGTCTTCGAGATCATCGGCACCATCGCGGGCGACGACACCGTGCTGCTGATCAGCCGGGACCCGGCGGGCGGCCAGGCGCTGGCCGACCACCTCATGCAACTCGCCCAGGCCAAGGCGCAGTAGGGCCGCGGCAGCCACAGCCCCGGCAACCACAGCCCCGGTCGAAGGATCCCCTTCGACCGGGGTTTTGTGTTCCATACGGAGTGATGCATACTTATGCCACCCACTGCACATGTGTGAAGGAGCCACCGCGATGACCGCCCAGCAGTCCTCCGACGTCCGCCTCTGGGGCGCGCGCTTCGCCGACGGCCCGTCCGAGGCGCTGGCCAGGCTCTCCGCCTCGGTCCACTTCGACTGGCGGCTCGCCCCCTACGACATCGCCGGCTCCAAGGCCCACGCCCGGGTGCTGCACAAGGCGGGCCTGCTCTCCGACGAGGAGCTGGCCGGCATGCTGGCCGGCCTCGACCGGCTGCTCGCCGACGTCGAGGCCGGGACCTTCGTCGGCACCGTCGCCGACGAGGACGTCCACACCGCCCTGGAGCGGGGGCTGCTGGAGCGCCTCGGCGCCGACCTCGGCGGCAAGCTGCGGGCCGGGCGCTCGCGCAACGACCAGATCGCCACCCTGTTCCGGATGTACCTGCGCGACCACGCCAGGACCATCGGCGGCCTGCTGCTCGACCTCCAGGGCGCCCTGGTCGGCCTGGCCGAGGCGCACCCGGACACCGCGATGCCCGGCCGCACCCACCTCCAGCACGCCCAGCCGGTGCTCTTCGCCCACCACGTCCTCGCGCACGTGCAGGCCCTCGGCCGGGACGCCGAGCGGCTGCGCCAGTGGGACGCCCGCACCGCCGTCTCCCCGTACGGCTCCGGCGCGCTGGCCGGCTCCTCGCTCGGCCTCGACCCGCAGGCCGTCGCCGCCGACCTCGGCTTCGAGGGCGGCTCGGTCGGCAACTCCATCGACGGCACCGCCTCGCGCGACTTCGTCGCCGAGTTCGCCTTCGTCACCGCGATGATCGGGATCAACCTCTCCCGGATCGCGGAGGAGGTGATCATCTGGAACACCAAGGAGTTCGGCTTCATCACCCTGCACGACGCCTTCTCCACCGGCTCCTCGATCATGCCGCAGAAGAAGAACCCGGACATCGCCGAGCTCGCCCGCGGCAAGTCCGGCCGCCTGATCGGCAACCTCACCGGCCTGCTCGCCACCCTCAAGGCGCTGCCGCTCGCCTACAACCGGGACCTCCAGGAGGACAAGGAGCCGGTCTTCGACTCCTGCGACACCCTGGAGGTGCTGCTGCCCGCGTTCACCGGGATGATGGCCACCCTGACGGTGCACCGGGAGCGGCTGGAGGAGCTGGCCCCGGCCGGTTTCTCGCTCGCCACCGACATCGCCGAGTGGCTGGTCAAGCAGGGCGTGCCGTTCCGGGTCGCGCACGAGGTGGCCGGAGCCTGTGTCAAGGCCTGCGAGGCCCAGGGCATCGAACTGTCCGACCTGACCGACGAGCAGTTCGCCGCGATCTCCGAGCACCTGACCCCCGAGGTCCGCACGGTGCTCAGCGTGCACGGCGCCATCGCCGCCCGCGACGGGCGCGGCGGCACCGCCCCCTCGGCCGTCGCGGTCCAGCTCGCCGAGGTGAAGGCGGACCTGGCGCGGCAGCAGGAGTGGGCCCAGCCCCAGGGCTGACCCCTGGAGCAGCGCGGGAGGGGCGCGGCGGTCCGACCGTCGCGCCCCTCCCGCGTGCGCGCCCCGGTCCGGGCGTAACCGGCCCCGCCCGGGCCCGTCATGCACGGTGTGTGCACCCCCCTTTCTCCCGTCCCCTCGGCCGAGGACGTCTACCTCGCCGAGCAGCGCCGCCGCGTGGTCCGCGAGACCGTCGCCGCCCTGCCCGGCCGCTGCCCGGAGCTGATCGCCGCCCTCGCCGAGGATCCGCCGCCCACCTACCGGGAGCTCTCCGAGCGCCTCGGCATGCCGCGCGGCTCGATCGGCCCCACCCGGTCCCGCTGCCTGGCCTGTCTGCGCCTCCTCCTGCACGCCGAGCGCTACCCCTGACCGGGGGCCCGCCTCACCCGGGCGCCCCACACCCGCTCCCGCCGCTCACCGCCCGTCACCGGTCGCTCGCTCCACCCCCCAGCGCGGCGTGACCCTGGCCACGTCTGCCCCGCCGAAGGTTGAGGGAACCTGACACCCGGGTAGCACGCTGGCGAACGTCACTCTTGACGGTGGCGAATACGCTCGGATACTGAGCGTGAGCGCGCCACCCTCTGCGCGCCGGGCACGACGACTGGGGAGGCCCCTCCACATGGGCATGAGCGTGATCATCTCGGCCGCTGCGGCCGAGGACGCGGAGCAGATCCTCAAGCTCCAGTACCTGGGCTACCAGCCCGAGGCGGAGCTGTACGGCGACTGGGCGATCGAGCCCCTGACCCAGAGCCTGGAGAGTCTGCGAGCCGAACTGACCGAGCAGCACGTCCTGGTCGCCCGGCTGGGCGACGAGGTGGTGGGCGCCGTCCGCGGCCACGTCGACGCCGAGGGCATCGGCCGGATAGGGCGTCTGGTGGTCCACCCCCGGATGCAGCGGCACGGCCTGGGCGGCCGGCTGCTGGACGCGCTGGAGCGCCGGATGGCCGAGGCGCCCCACCCGGTGACGGCCTACCGGCTGTTCACCGGGCACCGGAGCCTCGGCAACCTGCGGCTCTACGCCCGCCAGGGCTACCGGCAGACCGCCGTCGAGCGGGTGACCAGCCGACTGAGCTTCGTCCACCTGGAGAAGTCCGCCGCGACCCCGCTGGCCGGGACCTCGCTGGCCGCGACCGCCTGAGCTCCGCCCGCTCCGGCAACCTCGACGCCGCCACCATCCGGACGCCCCGGTGGCGGCGTCGAGTCGTATCCCCCCAGCTCCGCACGGGTCGTGTCCGCAATGCGGACAGCCCTGTCGAACAATTGGGCGCTGTACGACTCATCTGTTTTACTGGCTCACATGACTGCGACGACGAACTGGACCCCCACCGGCACGCTGCCGGCAGGTGAGCGTGCCATGTGCCGTCGAATGTGTCACTGCTGAGGGCCACCGCCCCCGGGCACCCCGTCGAGGGTGCCTCCCCCTCGCGCCCCGAAGCGAGAATCCGGCGTCGCTCCCGCCCGTGCGAGCGCGCCCTCCTCCCGGAACCCTCCCCTCCGGCGTGCCCGCCCACCCGCGGCCGTCGATGACTCGTTAGGGCCACGCCGTCGCGCGGCCCGGTCGTTCTACGGCCACGATCAAGGGGTGGCAGGTCCGGATCCCCCTGGCGGGGCGTCGCAGGACACCGCCGACCGCGACCCGGTCGGCCGGTGGACACCGCCGCCCGCCCCCGACCCACGGAAGCACCTGTGATCACCACCACGGACCTGACGAAGGTCTACCGTTCCCGAGGCCGCGAGGTGACCGCCCTCGCCGGCGTCGACCTGCACGTCCGCCCGGGCGAGGTCTACGGAGTCGTCGGCACCAGCGGTGCCGGCAAGTCCACCCTCATCCGCTGCGTGAACATGCTGGAGCGCCCGACCTCCGGCACGGTCACCGTGGACGGGGTCGACCTGACGGCGCTGTCCGGCGGGGAGAACCGGGCCGGCAAGGACCTGCGCGAGGCGCGCCGCCGGATCGGCATGGTCTTCCAGCACTTCAACCTGCTCTCCTCCCGTACGGTGCAGCAGAACGTCGAGCTGCCGCTGGAGATCATCGGCCTGGACCGCACCCAGCGCCGCCGCAAGGCCGCCGAGCTGCTCGACCTGGTCGGCCTCGGCGACAAGGCCCGCAGCTACCCCAACCAGCTCTCCGGCGGCCAGAAGCAGCGGGTGGGCATCGCCCGCGCCCTGGCCGGCGACCCCAAGGTGCTGCTCTCCGACGAGGCCACCTCGGCCCTCGACCCGGAGACCACCCGCTCGATCCTCAAGCTGCTGCGCGACCTCAACCAGCAGCTGGGCCTGACGGTCCTGCTGATCACCCACGAGATGGACGTCATCAAGTCCGTCTGCGACTCCGCCGCCCTGATGCGCGGCGGCCGGGTGGTGGAGTCCGGCGAGCTGACCGACCTGCTGGCGGAGCCCGGCTCCGAGCTGGCCCGCGAGCTGTTCCCGCTGAGCGAGTTCGGCACCGGCCACCCCGGTACGACCGTGCTGGAGATCACCTTCCAGGGCGACGCCCCGGCGCAGCCCTTCGTCTCCCAGCTGGCCCGCACCTACCAGATCGACATCAACATCCTCGGCGCCGCCGTGGAGACGATCGCGGGCCGGATGGTCGGCCGGATGCGGGTCGAGCTGCCCGGCGGCCACCAGGACAACGTGGTGCCGATCGGCTACCTGCGCGAGCAGGGTCTGCAAGTGGCCCTGATCGATTCGGACGGCAACGGCAGGGCGAACGGAGCGGTGGCATGAGCGGCCTGAGCTGGGACCAGATGCAGGACCTGATGTGGCCGGCCACCCAGGAGACCTTCCAGATGGTCGGTGTCGCGACCCTCTGCACGGTCGTGCTCGGCCTGCCGCTCGGGGTGCTGCTGGTGCTCACCTCCAAGGGCGGGGCGCTGCAGAACCAGCCGGTGAACAAGGTGCTCGGCGCCGTGGTGAACCTGGCCCGGTCGCTGCCGTTCATCATCCTGATGATCGCGCTGATCTCCTTCACCCGCTGGCTGACCGGCAACTCCCTCGGCTGGCAGGCGGCGACCGTGCCGCTGACGGTCGGCGCCATCCCGTTCTTCGCCCGGCTGGTGGAGACCAACGTCCGGGAGGTCGACCGCGGCCTGATCGAGGCGGTGCAGGCGATGGGCGGCAGCACCTGGACGCTGGTGCGCAAGACGCTCGTGCCCGAGGCGCTGCCCGGCATCGTGGCCTCCGTCACCACCACGGTGATCGCCCTGATCGGCTACTCCGCGATGGCCGGCACGGTCGGCGGCGGCGGCCTCGGCGACCTCGCCTACCGCTACGGCTACCTGCGCTTCGAGACCACCTTCATGTGGATCATCGTGGCCGAGATCGCGATCATCGTCACGGTGATCCAGCTGGTCGGCGACTACGCCGTGCGCCGGCTCGGCGACCGGGGCCGCGGCGGCGGACGCACCCGCCTGCTCCGCCCGCGGGCCACCACCCCCGACGAGGACCTCGTCGCCTCCTAGACCTCCCTCGTCCGACCTCCGGACGCGGCTCCCCGCACCACGCAGAAAGGCACTTTTCGTGCGCAACGTTCTGAAGTTCTCCAGTGTCCTCGCCACCGCCGGCCTCGCCCTGTCCCTGGCCGCCTGCGGCAGCTCGGGCTCCTCCTCCTCGGACCCGAACGCACCGCTCAAGGTCGTGGCCAGCCCGACCCCGCACGCGCAGATCCTCAAGTTCGTCCAGGACAACCTCGCGGCCAAGGCGGGCCTCAAGCTCGACATCAAGGAGGTCACCGACTACGTGACCCCCAACACGGCGGTGCAGGACGGTTCGGCCGACGTCAACTACTTCCAGCACGTCCCGTACCTGGACGACTTCAACAAGAAGAACGGCACGGACATCGTCCCGGTCGAGCCGGTCCACCTGGAGCCGCTCGGCGTCTACTCCAAGAAGGTCAAGTCGATCGGCGACCTGCCGTCCGGCGCCACCATCGGCCTGCCCAACGACGCCACCAACGAGGGCCGCGCGCTCAAGCTGCTCGCCGACAACAAGCTGATCACCCTCAAGGACGGCGCCGGCACCGCCGCCACCCCGGCGGACGTGACGGCCAACCCGAAGAACTTCAAGTGGAAGGAGCTGGAGGCGGCCCAGCTGCCCCGCTCCATCGCCGACCTCGACGCCGCCGTGATCAACGGCAACTACGCGCTCGACTCGGGCCTCAAGCCGGCCACCGACGCGCTGGTGCTGGAGAAGGCCGAGGGCAACCCGTACGCCAACATCATCGCCGTCAAGAAGGGCAAGGAGAACGACCCGCGGGTGAAGAAGCTGGCCGAGCTGCTGCACTCCGACGAGGTCAAGAAGTACATCAACGACACGTTCCAGGGTTCGGTCATCCCGGCCTTCTGAACGATCTGATCGTCGTACGGTCATACCTTGTGACGCCCGACCGGGCCCCCGCCGCACCTCGGCGGGGGCCCGGTCGGGCAGTATGCACCAGGGACACCACGGCAGACCGGGTTCTGACGTACCGTCGTGCGCGCGGCGCACCGCATGGCAACCGGGGCGCGACGGAGGCGTACGGTGTTGTGTTCACGACCCGGCGAGGAGAGACGGCATGGCAGCGAGCTTCCCCGAGACCGCCATCAGCACCGAACGGCTGCTGCTGCGGCCCCTTGCGGAGGACGACGCCCCGGGGCTGGCCACCATGATGGCCGACGACCTCGTACTCGCCTGGACCGACCTCCCGCACCCCTTCACCGAGGAGTACGCGACCGAGCTCGCCCGCACCCTCGCCCCCGCCCACCGCGCCCACGGCCGCGGCATCGTCTTCGCCGTCACCGAGCACCTCACCCAGCGCCTGGTCGGCCTGGTCGAACTGCGCAACACCGACTGGCGGCTGCGCAGCACCGAGATCTCCTACGTCACCGCCGCCTGGGCCCGCGGCGAGGGCTACGCCCCGGAGGCCGTCCTCGGCGTCGCCCAGTGGCTGTTCGAGGACCGCGACTTCCTGCGCCTGGAACTGCGCACCGCCGCCGGGAACACCGCCGCCCAGCAGGTCGCCCAGAAGATCGGCGGCATCAGCGAGGGCGTGCTGCGCAGCGCCTGGATAGTCCGCGGCGAGTCCGGGGAGCTCGTCGCGGAGACCCGCAGCGACCTGATCCTGTGGAGCCTCCTCCCGGAGGACCTGGAGTCGCCCGAACTGCACCGCGACGGCTGGCACGGCGACCACCGCTACGTGCTGCGCGACTGATCCGCCACGCCCTTCCCCGCTGGTCACCCCCGCGGCGCGGACATGTGTGCGAGTTGTCGACCTCAGGGGGACGGTACCCGGTAGCCTCTCCACCGGCGCCGCACAGCCGGCGCGACGAGCCGCGCGAGGAGTCGCGCAACGAGTCGAGGGAGAACGGCCGCAGATGGCTGACCGGATCACGGTCATCGGGTGGGACGGCACGCCACTGACCGAGGCCGCCGGCGCGGCCCTCGCCGCGGCGACCCTGGTCGCCGGAGCCTCCTACCAACTGGACGCCCTCCCGGTGCCGGAGGACGCCGAGCGGATCGCCCTCGGCAACATCCAGCAGGCCGCCCGCACGATCGCCGAGCACCGCGGCGCCGCCGTCGTGGTCGCCGAGGGCGACCCGGGCTTCTTCGGCGTGGTGCGCACCCTGCGCCGCCCCGAGTTCGGCCTCGAACTCGAAGTCCTGCCCGCCGTCTCCTCCGTCGCCACCGCCTTCGCCCGGGCCGGGATGCCCTGGGAGGACGCCCAGGTGGTCAGCGCCCACGGCGGCCGGCTGCGCCGCGCCGCCAACATCTGCCGCGCCCACCCCAAGGTCGCCGTGCTCACCGCCCCGGGCGCCGGTCCGGGCGAACTCGCCCTGATGCTGCGCGGGGTGCACCGGACCTTCGTGGTCTGCGAGGCCCTCGGCACCCCGGAGGAGGACGTCACCGTCCTCACCTCCGACCGGATCGCCGACCACGTCTGGCGCGACCCCAACGTGGTGCTGGTGATCGGCGGCGGCGCCCAGGCCGGCGCGGTCGGCGAGGCGGCCGGCTGGCTGGCGGGGCGCCCGCTGGGCTACCCCGGCGCGGAACGCGGCTGGGCGCTCCCCGGCGACGCCTACGCGGGCGCCGGGCGCACGGAGGGCGAGCCGGGCGCGTCGGAGGCACTGCCCGCGCACGTGCGCGCCCTGGTGCTGGCCCGTCTGGGTGCACGTCCCGGCGACCTGGTCTGGTCGGTCGGCGCGGGCAGCGGCGCCCTCGCGGTGGAGGCGGCCCGGTTCGGCGCCGCCGTGGTCGCGGTCGAGGCCTCCCGCTCGGCCTGCGCCCGGCTCACCGTCAACGCCCGCCGCTACGGGGTCGAGGTGGAGACGGTGTACGGGCAGGGGCCGGAGGTGCTGGGCGGACTCCCGGAGCCCGACGCGGCGGTGGTGGAGTCCGGCGGCCTGGACGTGGTGCGCGCGGTGCTGGCCCGCAGACCGGAGCGCTTCGTGGCGCTGGCCCGGACCTTCGCCGAGGCCGAGGAGGTCCACCGGGCCATCGTCGGGGCCGGCTACCGCGCGGACGGCGCGCTGCTGCAGTCGACCCCGCTGCGGGCCGGCGAGGAGGGCGGCGCACTGGCGCTCGGGGCGGGCGCGGGCGGTGCACTGCTGCTCTGGGGTGAGCAGATCGTGTGAAGGCCTCGGGTGCGGGCCGGGGCCGCCGGACCCACCGCGCGGTGATCCAGGTCGCATCCGGACACCGATTCGAGAGGTCACCGCGCCGGGCCGGTAGTGTGGCGTCCCAGGCGGTTCCATCCGCCGACGACCCACCCGATTCGGTCGGTTTGTCACCTTTTTGACGTGGTGCAATCCGGTTCCGCTCGGAGTGTGGGCAATTCGACGGGCCGCGTGCCGGACCTGGAGAATGCCGTAGGGTCCGGTGCGGTCGTGCCGGTTGCTCCGGGTTGTCGTTGACTCAGATGGTGCACCGCCTTCACCGGCGGTGCCCGGGCCGGGGTGCCGCAGCGCGCCGGAAGGACTTGGGCCGCAGCGCCACGGCGCGGCGGCCACGTGTGGTTGAGGGGCGGGTCGGTGCAGGCCCGGCCCGTGCGGATGGGCGCTGCGGTCGGTGGATCGCGTCGCCAAGGGGCGCGGCAGCGGCCTGGAAGGAGCTTTGACAATGACCGATGGCGGCCACGTCCCGGGCGAGGGACTGCCGGAGCACCTGCACGCCGGGCCCGACCCGCTCGGCGGACCGGAGGGCGTCGCGGGCGTTGCACCTCTGCAGGGCGTCGCGACCGACAGCGGCGTGATCCCCAACCCGGCGGCGCCGCTCGGCGGCCTGCCGGGCGCGGTGCCCCCCGGCGCGGGCGTGATCCCGCCGCAGGGCCAGCCGAACTTCACCGCCTCCGGCGTGCCGGCCCCGGCCGCCCCGGGGGACGGCTGGGCCGTCGACCAGGGCGCCCAGCGCCCGGCCTTCCACTTCGTCGACCAGCCGGACGGGCTGGACGACGAGGACGACGTCCTGCTGATGCCCGGCCCGCAGGGCTCCTGGGGCGCCGAGCAGGCCCCGTTCGCGCAGCCGGACGGCACCCCGGTCGAGCCCTCCTGGCCGCCGGTCGACCCGCCCGTGCTCGGCGGCGAGCAGTTCCAGCAGCCGCCGGCGCAGGGCGCCCAGGCGCAGCCGTACCCGCAGCAGCCGATGACGCAGGCTCAGCAGCCGCGGCGCCCGCTGCACGCCGGCCCGCCGATCCCGGACCCCTCGCTGATGACCGGCCAGGTGCCGGTCCGTTCGCTGGCCGACCGCGGCCCGTCGCTGGGCGGCACGCCCGCGCACGGCATCCCGGTCGTCGGCCGGCCGCCGATGGGCGAGCCCGTCGCGCAGGCTCCCGGCGCCGTGCCGCAGGCCGCCCCGGTGGCGCCCGCCGCGCCGGTGCCGCCGACTCCCTCCACGGTCGAGGGCGGGCCGGAGGTTCACCAGGCCGCCCAGGCCCAGGGCTACCAGCAGGTGCCGCTGGCCTCGCCGCCGGTCGAGGGCCTGATGGCGGTCGAGGCGATCGGTGCGATCGAGGTGATCGAGGTCGTCGGGACCCCGGACGCCGTCCTGGCCGCACCGCCCGCCGAGGGCGTTCCGGTCCAGCCGGCCGCCGAGGCCGTCCAGCCTGACCCGGCCGGCGTGGTCGAGCCGGTCGCGGCGGAGACCGTCGCTCAGCCGGCCGCCGAGGCGGTCGCGGTGGAGAGCCCCGCGGTCGAGACGGTGCTCGTCGACGCCCCGGCCGTGGAGACCCCCGTCGTGGAGACCGCCGCGGTCGAAGGTGCCGCCGTCGAGGTCGTGGCCGTCGAAGGTGCCGGCGAGTCCGCCGCGCCCGTCGAGTCGGCCGAGGCCGCCGCCCCGGCCGGTCAGCCGCGCCGGATCTCCGCCTTCCTCGCCGCGCCGACCCCGCACGGCCTGCCCAAGGTCGAGGCGGCCCAGCAGGCCCCGGCGGCCGTCGCGGCGGTCCAGGAGCAGACCGTCCCCATAGCGGCCGCCGACGCGCCGCAGGCCGCCGAGCAGGCCCCTGCCGTCGAGCAGGCTCCGGCCGTCGAGGCCGTCGAGGCGGTCCAGGAGGCCGGGCAGCCCGCCGAGGCCGCGCAGGCGGTCGTCGCGGAGCCGGTGGCCGAAACCGCCGCCGGTACGGGGGAGATGCCCTCCGGTCAGGTCGTCGCCGAGGCTGCCGAGCAGGAGCCCGCCACCGAGCCGGTCCAGGCCGAGGCCGTCGCTGTCGAGGCCGTCGGTGCCGAGCCGACCGCCGAGCAGCCGGAGCACTCGGAGCAGGCCGAGCAGCCGCAGCCGGAGGCCGTCCCGGCCGAGCCGACCGCGGAGACCCCGGCCGAGCCGGTCCCCGGGCAGCCGGAGCAGACCGAGCAGCCGACCGTCGAGCAGGCCGCCGCCGAGGCCGTGCAGCCCGCCGAGGCCGTCGCTCCCGAGGCCGCGCAGCAGCCCGTCCCCGAGCAGGTCACCGAGGTCACCGAACAGCCGGTCGGCGTGGTCCCCGAGACCGCCGGGACCGCCGAGACCGCCGAGGTCGTCGAGCAGCCCGCCGAGGCCCCTGCCGCCGAGCAGCCGCAGCCGGAGCAGGCCGAGCAGCCCGGGGCCGAGCAGCCGCAGGCCGAGCCCGTCGCCGCCGGACCGGAGGCCGTCCAGGAGGAGGCCCCCGCCGCCGAGCAGCCGCAGCCGGAGGCCCAGGCCACCGAGGAGCCGCAGCCCGAGGCCCCGGCCGCCACCGAGCAGCCGCAGGCCGACCAGCCGTCGGCCGAGCAGCCCGCCGAGCAGCAGCCCGAGGCAGCCGTCGAGCCGACCGACTCCCCGGCCGCCGAGGACGAGCAGCCCGCCGAGCCCGCCGAGCCCCGCGGCCCCGCCGCCCCCGGCTACGACGACGCCGGCCGCGACGCCGTCCACCAGGTGATCCGCGAGCGCCGCGACATCCGCAACGGCTTCCGCCCCGACCCGATCCCGCACGAGGTGCTGATCCGCGTCCTGGAGGCGGCCCACACCGCGCCCAGCGTCGGCTACTCCCAGCCCTGGGACTTCGTGGTCATCCGCTCGGCGAAGACCCGTCGGAAGATGCACGCCCTGGCCGAGCGCCAGCGCGAGGCGTACGCGGACTCGCTGCCGAAGGGCCGGGCCAAGCAGTTCCGGGAGATCAAGATCGAGGCGATCCTCGACACCCCGGTGAACATCGTGGTCACCGCCGACCGCACCCGCGGCGGCCGGCACACCCTGGGCCGGCACACCCAGCCGCAGATGGCCCCGTACTCGGCCGCGCTGGCCGTCGAGAACCTCTGGCTGGCCGCCCGTGCCGAGGGCCTGGGCGTCGGCTGGGTGAGCTTCTTCGACGACGAGGAGCTGGTCCGCGAGCTCGGCCTGCCCGAGCACCTGGAGGTCGTCGCCTACCTGTGCGTCGGCTTCGTCGACGAGTTCCCGGACGAGCCGGAGCTGGAGCAGCAGGGCTGGGCCAAGAAGCGCCCGCTCGCCTGGGTGGTGCACGAGGAGCAGTACGGCAACCGCGCGCTGCCCGGCGAGGAGCCGCAGAACCTGCTCGCCGACACCCTGCGCGGGATCCGCCCGCTGGACGCCAAGGCGCTCGGCGAGGCCTGGGACCGCCAGAAGCGGATGACCAAGCCGGCCGGCTCGCTCGGCATGCTGGAGATCATCTCCGCCCAGCTGTCCGGCCTCTCCCGCAAGTGCCCGCCGCCGATCCCGGAGCCCGCCTGCGTGGCGATCTTCGCGGGCGACCACGGCGTGCACGCCCAGGGCGTCACCCCGTGGCCGCAGGAGGTGACCGCCCAGATGGTCGGCAACTTCCTGGCCGGGGGAGCGGTGATCAACTCCTTCGCCAAGCAGATCGGCACCGAGGTCTGCGTCGTGGACGTCGGCGTCGCCGCCGAGCTGCCGCAGGCCGTCCAGCAGGGCCGGGCCACCGGCCTGCTGCCGCGCAAGGTCAAGCCCGGCACCGACGACATGACCCAGGGCCCGGCGATGACCCGCGAGGAGGCCCTCCAGGCCATCGAGGTCGGCATCGAGACCGCCCGCGACCTGGTCGCGGCGGGCAACAAGGCGCTGGTCACCGGCGACATGGGCATCGCCAACACCACCGCCTCGGCCGCCCTGATCTCGGTGTTCACCGGCCTCGACCCGGCCGAGGTCACCGGCCGCGGCACCGGCATCGACGACGAGACCCACGCCCGCAAGGTCGAGGTCATCCGCGCCGCGCTGGCCCTCCACCAGCCCGACCCGAACGACCCGATCGGCGTCCTCTCCGCCGTCGGCGGCCTGGAGCACGCGGCCATCGCCGGCTTCCTGCTGGGCGCCGCCTCGCTGCGCACCCCGGTGGTGCTGGACGGCGTGATCGCCGGTTCGGCCGCGCTGGTCGCCAAGGCGATCGCCCCCGAGGTGCTGGCCGCCTGCATCGCCGGCCACCGCTCCGCCGAGCCCGGCCACCAGGCCGCGCTGGCGAAGCTCGGCCTGCGTCCGCTGATCGACCTGGACCTGCGGCTCGGCGAGGGCACCGGTGCCCTGCTGGCGCTGCCGCTGGTGCAGAGTGCGGCCCGCGCGATGCACGATGTAGCCACCTTCGACTCCGCCGGGGTCACCGAGAAGGCCTGACGCACCACCTCACCGCTCCGCGGACCGGCCCGAGGGCGCGCCGGCCCGCGGAGCGGCGTATCTCCGTACTTCCCCACACCCTCATCCCGATCAGGAGCACCGCCGATGAGCGCGCCCACCCCGCACCCCAGCACCGAGGGCCTGACCCCCTACCCGGTGGGCCTGCTGCTGGCCGGCCGTCGCGTCGTCGTGGTCGGCGGCGGACAGGTCGCGCAGCGGCGGTTGCCCGCTCTGATCGCCTCCGGCGCCGACCTGCACCTGATATCCCCCGCCACCACCCCGGCCGTCCAGGCCATGGCGGACGCGGGCGAGCTGACCTGGCACGCCCGCCCGTACGCGGACGGCGACCTGGCCGGGGCCTGGTACGCCCTGGTGGCCACCGACGACCCGGCGGTCAACACGGCGATCAGCGCCGAGGCCGAGCGCGAGCGGGTGTTCTGCTCCCGCAGCGACGACGCCTCCGCCGCCTCCGCCTGGACCCCGGCCAGCGGCCGTGACGGCGGCGCCACCGTCGCGGTGCTCACCGGCGACCCGCGCCACTCCGCCGCCCTGCGCGACGCCGTCGTCGGCGGTCTGCGGGACGGCTCGCTGGCCGCCCGCTCGTACCGCACCCGCGGCGCCGGCGTCGCCCTGGTCGGCGGCGGCCCGGGCGACCCGGACCTGATCACCGTGCGCGGCCGCCGGCTGCTCGCCGACGCCGACGTGGTGGTCGCCGACCGCCTCGCCCCGCGCGAGCTGCTCGCCGAACTGCCCGAGCACGTCGAGGTGATCGACGCCGCCAAGATCCCCTACGGGCGCCAGATGGCCCAGGAGGCGATCAACCAGGCGCTGATCGACCACGCCAAGGCCGGGAAGTTCGTGGTCCGGCTCAAGGGCGGCGACCCGTACGTCTTCGGCCGCGGCGGCGAGGAGCTGCTGGCCTGCGCCGAGGCGGGCATCCCGGTCACCGTGGTGCCCGGGATCTCCAGCTCGATCAGCGTCCCGGAGTCGGCCGGCATCCCGGTCACCCACCGCGGCCTGACCCAGGAGTTCACCGTGGTCTCCGGCCACGTCGGCCCGGACGACCCGCGCTCGGTCACCAACTGGACGGCCGTCGCGGGGATGAGCGGCACCCTGGTGCTGCTGATGGCCGTGGACAAGATCGGCGCCATCGCCGCCACGCTGGTCGAGCACGGCCGCCCGGCCGACACCCCGGTCGCGATCGTCCAGGAGGGCACCACCGCCGCCCAGCGCCGGGTGGACGCCACCCTGGCCACGGTCGCCGCCGTGGTCGAGGCCGAGGGCGTCAAGCCCCCGGCGGTCATCGTGGTCGGCGACGTGGTCAACGTCCTGGCCGCCGCCTTCCAGCGGTAGCAGGCCCACGGAGTGGGAAGTCGGCCCGTCCGACTTCCTACTCCAACGGCTGCTCCGTCCAGATGACCTTCCCGGTCGCCGTGTAGCGCGTCCCCCAGCGGTCCGCGAACTGCGCGACCAGGAACAGCCCGCGCCCGCCCTCGTCCTCGGTCGCCGCGTACCGCAGGTGCGGCGAGGTGCTGCTGCCGTCCGACACCTCGCAGATCAGCGAGCGGTCGCGGAGCAGCCGCACCCGGATCGGCCCGGAGCCGTACCGGATCGCGTTGGTCACCAGCTCGCTCAGGATCAGCTCGGTGACGAACGCCGCCTCGTCCAGCCCCCAGTCGGCCAGCCGCCGGGCCACCTGCGCCCGGACGGCACCCACCGCCGCCGGGTCGGCCGGCACCTCCCACTGCGCGACCCGGTCCGGCGCCAGCACCCTGGTCTCCGCCACCAGCAGCGCGATGTCGTCCTGCGGGTGTGCCGGCAGCATCGCCCCGAGCACGTCCGCGCAGGTCTGCTCGGGCGTCCGCGGCGGCCCGCCCAGCGTCGTCCGCAGCAGCTCCAGGCCCTCGTCGATGTCCCGCTCGCGGTCCTCCACCAGCCCGTCCGTGTACAGCACCAGCCGACTGCCCTCGGCCAGCTCCAGTTCGACGGTCTCGAACGGCAGCACCGCCAGCCCCAGCGGCGGCCCGGTCGGCAGCTCCGGGTACGTCACCCGGCCCTGGGGGTCCACCACGGCCGGCGGCGGGTGCCCGGCCCCGGCCAGGGTGCAGCGCCGCGACACCGGGTCGTAGATCGCGTACAGGCAGGTCGCCCCGGTCAGCCCGGCGCTCCCGGCGCCGCCCGCCTCCTCCTGGTCGATCCGGTTCACCAGTTCGTCCAGATGGCCCAGCAGCTCGTCCGGCGGCAGGTCCAGCGTCGAGAAGTTGTGGATCGCCGTGCGCAGCCGCCCCATCGTCGCCGCCGCGTGCAGCCCGTGCCCGACCACGTCGCCGACCACCAGCGCCACCCGGGCGCCCGGCAGCGGGATCACGTCGAACCAGTCCCCGCCCACCCCGGCCTGGGCCGGCAGGTAGCGGTGCGCCACCTCCAGCGCGCTCTGCTCGGGCAGGCTCCGCGGCAGCAGGCTGTGCTGGAGGGTCACCGCCATCTCGTGCTCCCGGGTGTAGCGCCGGGCGTTGTCGATGCACACCGCCGCGTGCGCCACCAGTTCCTCGGCCAGTGTCAGGTCCTCCGGCTCGAACGGCTCGGCCCGGTCCGCCCGCCAGAACCGCACCACCCCCAGCAGCACCCCGCGCGCCCGCAGCGGCACCCGCACCAGCGAGTGCACCCCGTACGCCAGCACCCGCGCCGAGCGTTCCGGGTCCTGCTCCCGCCAGCCCCGCGCCTCGGCCAGCCGCGGCTCCAGCCCGGGCGCGCCGCTGTGCAGCGCCCCGGCCAGCGGGGTGGCCGGCACCACCTCCAGGACCGTCCCCACCGGGTGGAACGGCGCGTCGTCCCTGATCCCGGCGAGCGCGGTGCGGTGCATCCGGCCCAGCGTGCCGACCGACGGGGGTTCCTCGCCCGCCAGGACCTGCTCGGCCAGGTCCACCGTGACGAAGTCCGCGAACCGCGGCACCGCGACCTGCGCGAGCTCCTCCGCTGTCCGGGTCACGTCCAGCGAACTGCCCACCGTCAGCCCGGCGTCGTACAGCAGCCGCAACCGCCGCTGCGCGCCCTCTGCCCGGCCGGTCAGCGCCATCAGCTCGGTGGAGTCGCGCAGCGTGGCGACGCAGCCGGGCGGGCCGCCGTCCCGGTCGGTCAGCCGTACGTTCACGGCGAGCAGCCGCTCCCCGGCCAGCACCACCTCGTCGCTCACCGGCCGGTCGGCGGTCAGCAGCTCCAGCGGCGCGGGCTCCAGGCCCAGCTCGGTCACCGGGCGGCCCTCGGCGTCCGGCGGCAGGTCCAGCAGCCGGCGCGCCTCGTCGTTGCAGAGCAGCAGCCGCCCGTCCCCGCCGACGATCATCACGCCCTCGCGCACCGCGTGCAGCACCGCCGCGTGGTGCTCGTACATCCGGGTCATCTCGACCGGGCCCAGCCCGTGCGTCTGCCGCCGCAGCCGCCGGCTGATCAGCGCCGTCCCCAGCGTGGCCAGCCCTATCGCGCCCGCCGCCGCGCCCAGCACCAGCGGCAGCTGGCGCTCGCTCGCGGTGGACACGTTGCTCAGGGTGACCCCCGCCGAGACCAGCCCGACCACCGAGCCGTCCGGCGCGTACACCGGGACGACCGCCTGCACCAGCGGGCCCAGCGTGCCGGTGAGGTGCTGGGTCACCACCTGGCCGTGCAGCGCCGGCTCGTACGTGCCGATGAACTTCTGGCCGATCCGGGCCGGATTGGGGTGGGTGTAGCGGATGCCCTGGTTGTTCAGCACCACGATGAAGTCCACACCCGAGGAGATCCGCGCGGACTGCGCCTTCGGCTGGAGGATCGCGGTCGGATCGGGGGAGCGCAGCGCGTCCACCATGCCCGGTGAGTTGGCGAAGGCCTGGGCGACCGCCACCGACCGGTTGCTCGCCTCGTGGTCGGCGTCGTTGTGCGACTGCACCACCAGCGCCACCGCGGCCCCCGCGACCAGCAGCAGCACGATCAGGATCTGCAGCGCGAACACCTGTCCGGCCACCGACCAGTGCCGGTCCGGTCTCGACCGCTTCGCGCGTGGCAGCTCTAGCCGACCGTGTGGGCGCCCACCGGGGGAGCCGGCGTCGCCGGTGGCACCAGAGGCCGACGGAGCCCAGGATCGGCCCGGATTTCGGGCCATACCGTCATATTTGCACTCCGAGTAGCCTGGGACCACCCCGTCACCTCCGCCGTTTGGCCTTCCCCGTCCCGGCTTGGCAAGATCACAGGGTGTCCGAACCCAGCACCATCACCGACCCGGCCGACCCGCGCCTCGCCGACTACACCGGCCTGACCGACGTCGAACTGCGCCGCCGCCGCGAACCCGCCGAGGGCCTGTTCATCGCGGAGGGGGAGAAGGTCATCCGCCGCGCCCTCGCGGCCGGCTACCGGATGCGGTCGATGCTGCTGACCGCCAAGTGGCTCGACGTGATGGCCGACGTCATCGCCGAGGCCGACGCCCCGGTCCACGTCGTCGAACCCGGCCTGGCCGAAGCCGTCACCGGCTACCACGTCCACCGCGGCGCCCTCGCCTCGATGGAGCGCAAGCCCCTCCCGGACGCCGCCGACCTGCTCACCGGGGCCCGCCGGGTCGCCGTGCTCGAAGGCCTGGTCGACCACACCAACCTCGGCGCCATCTTCCGCAGCGCCGCCGCCCTCGGCATGGACGCCGTCCTGCTCTCACCCGACTGCGCCGACCCGCTGTACCGCCGCGCGGTCAAGGTCTCCATGGGCGCCGTCTTCGCCGTTCCGTACGCCCGCCTCGACCCCTGGCCCGCCGCCCTCGACACCGTCCGCGACGCCGGCTTCACCCTCCTCGCCCTCACCCCCGCCGACACCGCCGTCGACCTCGCCACCCTCGCCCCGCACACCCTCCCCAGGACCGCCCTCCTCCTCGGCGCCGAAGGCGACGGCCTCACCCCCCGCGCCATCGCCGCCGCCCACCACCCGGTCCGCATCCCCATGGCCCACGGCATCGACTCCCTCAACGTCGGCGCCGCCGCCGCCGTAGCCTTCTACGCCGTCACCACCCCCTGACCCCAGAGGTCGCCCCGCCACAGGCCGCTCACCCGGCGAACCTGGTGCCACCCTTGGCCGGCACCAGAAGTCGGCCGGTTCGACTTCTGCTGCGCCCCCGGAAGCTCTTGCACCTGCTCAAGACCCGTTGCCTGCGCCGAAAATCGGCAGCCCCGACCTCCGCCGTTCGCCCGGCGGGCCGGCACCAGAAGTCGGCGAGCCCGACTTCTGATGCCCGCCGCCTGTACCGCGTCGGCTACCTCACCACTGCGGCCCTGCTCAACCTCTCGCGCCCGCCCGCCGCCAACGCCTCGGGCTGCCCACCAACCCCCGCCGGGCCCCAGAAGTCGGCCCGCCTGACTTCTGGTGCGGCGGCGGGGGCTCTTTCACCTGCTCAAGCCCGGTGCCTGCGCCGGAAGTCGACGGGCCTGACCCCCGCCGCTCGCCCGGCGACCCCGCCTCCGGCTGGCGCTAGAAGTCGGCGGGCCCGACTTCTGACGCCCGCCACCTGAGCCGCGCAGGCTACCTCGCGACTGGGCCCTTATCGCCAGACCGCAGCACGAACGGCCGCCCTGCTCGACTTCTTACGCTCGCCCGCAGCTGCCCACCAAGCCCCACCGTGCGCCAGAAGTCGGCCGACCCGACTTCCTGCGCGGTCTTTTCCAGGCCCGATGTCGCCGCTGCTGTGCCGGAAGCCGCTCCGCTCGCCGCGGGACCACCCGGTCAGCTGCGCACCCTGAGCCCGCAGCCCCACCGCCGCACCAGAAGTCGGCCGACCCGACTTCCAGTGCTCGACGCCGACGCGCCCGCTGCCCGCCGCCTGGGCTGTGCCGTCCACCTCACGCCCCTGGCACAGGGCGAGGCGCCAGAAGTCGGCCAGCCCGACTTCCTGTGCCAGCTCGCTCGCTCAGCCCGTCGGGGCGGTGGGTGGGGCCGGGGCGGCGGCCGGGGGAGGGGTGGTGAGGCCGGTGCCGCCGGAGGCGCCGGCGCCGGGCCAGGACTCGTCGAGGGTGCCGTCGGCCCGCGCGGTGTAGCGGGTGGAGATGATCGCGCCGGTGGCGGCCACGCGTTCCTCACGGACGACGGCGCTGCCGTCCAGGCGCCAGGCGGCGGTGGCCTGCGGGTCGGCGGTGGAGGTCCGGGAGGTGGTGGCCACGGGTGAGTCCCCGGCGAAGGTGTAGAGCTGGACGAGGTCGACCGGCGCCGATCCCTCCACCCGCCGCAGCACCACGACCGTGGCCGGCTGCCCCTTGTACCGGGCGGGCAGGACGGCGCTCAGCGCGATCTGCGGCCCGCCGCCCACCGAGCGCCCGTCCTTCAAGGTGACGGCCGGCCCGCCCGCCGCGTCGGGGTAGCTGCGGTTGGGCCAGTCCACCACGGGACCGGGCCCCTGCGCGGGCGCCAACGCACTGTCCGCGGTGCCGCGCGCGGCGGCCGGGAGCGGGGTTGGGAGCGGGGTCGCCGAGGCCTGCGGTGCGACATCCACGGAACTCCCGGGCACGGCCAGTTCGCCGCCGCCGCCACCGCCGCCACCCGTACCGGCCGTCGCGCTCTGCCCGACCGCCGGTCGCGCCCCCTGGTTGCTCCGGTTCTCGCAGCCCTGCGCCGCCGCGATGGCCAGCGCGACGCCGATCGTCACGGTGACGAAGACGACCAGCCGCTGCCGCAGCAACCGCTGCCGTGCCGTGCCGGGCCGTCCGCCGGGTGCGGGGGTGTGCTGCCGGTCCCGGGGGCGGGGCCGGGCCGGCGGCGGGGTCTGTGAGCGGTCCCGCAGTCGGCGGGTGACGGGCGTGGCCTCGGGCCGGGGGAGCGGGGCGCCGTGCGGGCGCCGCGCGGCGCCCGCGGGCGCCTGCCCGCCGGCCCGGCCCGCACCGGCCCGGGCCCGCGCGGCCGGTGCGGCGGGTTCGGGTGAGCGCCCGGGGCCCGGTACGCCCGGCCGCCCGTTCTCCTGCTGGGGGTGCTGGGGGTGCTGGGGTGCCTGCGGCGCACCGGCGGGTGCGGCGGCCGCGGTTCCCCGTCTCACCCCGCGCCCGCCGGCGGCGGCCGTGCCGCGGGCCGCCAGCTCGCTGAGCCGCTCGTGCAGGGCGGCCGCGCCGGGCCGCTCGGCGGGTTCCTTGGCGAGGCAGGCCCCGATGAGCGGGGCGAGCGGCGGGGGGACGGCGGACAGGTCGGGTTCCTCGTGGACGACCCGGTACAGCATCACTTCGGAGGACGCCCCGGAGCCGAACGGGGTGTCCCCGGTGAGCGCGTACGCGAGGGTGGCGCCGAAGGCGAAGACGTCGGTGGCCGGTGTGACGGCGACGCCGCGGACCTGCTCGGGGGCGAGGAAGCCGGGGGAGCCGACGGCGGTGCCGACGTGGGTGAGGGTGCTGGCGCCGCGCGACCAGGCGATGCCGAAGTCGATGATCCGCGGGCCGCGCGGGGAGAGCAGGATGTTCGAGGGCTTGAGGTCGCGGTGGACGACTCCGGCCTCGTGCACCTTGACCAGCCCGTCGGCCAGGGCGGCGCCGATCCGGGCGGCTTCGGGCCAGCTCAGCGGCCCTTCGTCGCCGACCCGCTTGTAGAGGGAGGGGCCGGGGACGTAGGCGGTGGCCAGCCAGGGGCGGTCGGCCTCGATGTCGGAGCCGACGACCCGGGCGGTGCAGCCGCCCCGGATCCTGGAGGCGGCGGCGATCTCGCGGGCGAAGCGGGTGCGGAACTCCTGGTCCTCGGCGAGTTCGGCCCGGATGAGCTTGAGGGCGACGCGCTGGCCGCGGCGGTCGGAGCCGAGGTAGACCACGCCCATGCCGCCGGCTCCCAGTCGCCGGTGCAGGCGGTACGGCCCGACGATGCGGGGGTCCTCACGCCTCAGCCGCATCATCGCCATGTCTCGTTCCCCGTCAGCCTGTGGGTGAGGCCCCGTCGGTTGGGGCATCGTCAGTTCCTGTCCGGCACAGCTTACGGACTGCCCGCTGCGGTGTGCTGATACGCAACACCTCAAGCCGCCGTGCGATTGTCCGATCGTGAGCTGAGCAGCAGGTCACAGGGGTGCCGAATCGCCTCTCGGGGTTGCCCCTCAGGGTTCCCCCGGGGGCGGTGCGCGACCTTCCTCCCCCTCCGGTAGTACGCCTTGAGTCTGAGCGTCATCCTCCGGGATGCCCGAGGAACAGTACGACGGCATGACGCCCGAAAGGCCCCCCGGCCAATAGCGTTGTGTCCAGCGGTGGACGGGGAGCTCGTCCCCCGAGGTAAGCCGTCCACCGCGCCAACTCGACCGGATCAGGAGCAGGGCCATGGCATCGCAGCAGACGGGAACCACCCGCCGGCGTCGACCGCCCTTCATCCAGCCCCAGTCCGCCGAGCGCCCCACCCGGCACCCCGCCGTCGCGCTGGCCATGGCCCTGCCGTGCGCCGTGCTGCTGGTGATGCTGTTCGGCGGGTGGGAGCAGATGGCGAACCAGGCCGAGGCCCTGGCCGATCTGATCGGCCGCTGAGGCGGACGGCACGGCCGCGGAGCCGTCAGGAGAAACAGAGAACACCAGAACGGGCACTGTTCCCCTGGGGACGGGGAGCAGTGCCGCCGGGGAGGCCGCGGGCCGCGATGACACGCGGACGGGCGAGAGCGGTGCGCAGAGCACCCCGGCAGGCGGAGACGCCGCGTACGGACGTCGGTGAGGGCGACCGTACGCGGCTCTTCTCCGCCCTCTTCCTCGAACCCGGAACGCAAGAGGCCGAGGCCGCGACCCTGACGGATCGCGGCCTCGGCCGTTACTGTGCGCGATACTGGGATTGAACCAGTGACCCCTACCGTGTCAAGGTAGTGCTCTCCCGCTGAGCTAATCGCGCCTGGTGAGGCGGTTGTGCAGCGAGCCCCGATGGGCTCGTTACTGTGCGCGATACTGGGATTGAACCAGTGACCCCTACCGTGTCAAGGTAGTGCTCTCCCGCTGAGCTAATCGCGCCTGGTGAGGCGGTTGTGCAGCGAGCCTCGAAGGGCTCGTTACTGTGCGCGATACTGGGATTGAACCAGTGACCCCTACCGTGTCAAGGTAGTGCTCTCCCGCTGAGCTAATCGCGCCTGGTGAGGCGGTTGTGCAGCGAGCCTCGAAGGGCTCGTTACTGTGCGCGATACTGGGATTGAACCAGTGACCCCTACCGTGTCAAGGTAGTGCTCTCCCGCTGAGCTAATCGCGCCTGGTGAGGCGGTTGTGCAGCGGACCTCGTGAGGTCCGACGTGCGCGATACTGGGATTGAACCAGTGACCCCTACCGTGTCAAGGTAGTGCTCTCCCGCTGAGCTAATCGCGCGGGGAGGTCTCCCGGTGGAACCGGGAGAACCCCTTGGAGGTGGAGACGGGATTTGAACCCGTGTACACGGCTTTGCAGGCCGTTGCCTCGCCTCTCGGCCACTCCACCAGGCAACGCATGAAGAACGACCTTACACTGTTCTCCATCGAGCGGACGACGAGATTCGAACTCGCGACCCTCACCTTGGCAAGGTGATGCTCTACCAACTGAGCTACGTCCGCCTGTCTCCCCGGGACCTTCACCGCTTTTCCTCGGCTGCGCTCCCTGGCGACGTGTTGAACTCTAGCGGATTCCCGGGCCAGCTAAAAATCCGTTCCCGCAGCGTGCCGAGGGGATGCCGACGGAGTGCCGTTCCGTCAGCCCCTCCGGCCGGTCACCGGCCACCACCTCCGGCGCTCCCGGACGATCATCCGCAGGCCACCCGGCGCACACCGGCGCGACGCACTCAGCTGCTCGTACGCGGGGGCGCGGCGGGCTCGGGCCGGACCCGGGGCACGCCCCCGACCTACACTTCAAGCACCGCCACCCCCCAGCACCACCGCGCAGGAGAACCGTGTCCGGCCATCCCGACCCCCGCACCCCGCTCGCCCGCTTCGGCGGCCGCCTGGCCACCGGACTGCGCGACGTCACCTCGGACCCGGCCGCGCTCGACTCCTCCGGCTACTGGGCCGTCGCCTACGACTTCGAGGGCCGGCTGACCTGCGCCCGCTTCGACGAGGTCCGCCCCGCGCCCGCCCCGCCCTCCGGCGCGGGCTGGCACGGCCCGGACGTCGGCAGCTGGCACAGCTCCCTGGACCGCGCCGCCTACACCGCGGGCGTACGCCGCATCCGCGCGCACATAGCCGCCGGCGAGGTCTACCAGGCCAACCTCTGCCGGGTGCTCTCCGCGCCGCTGCCCGACCCCGACCGCAGCGACATCGACGCCCTCACCGGCCTCCTCGCCCGCGGCAACCCCGCCCCCTACGCCGGGACCGTCCGACTGCCCGACCACGGCGTCGAGATCGCCACCGCCTCCCCGGAGCTCTACCTGCACCGCACCGGGCGCACCGTCTCGTCCGGCCCGATCAAGGGCACCGGCCGCACCGAGGACGACCTCCTCGACAAGGACCACGCCGAGAACGTGATGATCGTCGACCTGGTCCGCAACGACCTCGGCCGGGTCTGCGGGACCGGTACCGTCACCGTGCCCGACCTCTGCGTCGTCGAGAAGCACCCCGGCCTGGTCCACCTGGTCTCCACCGTCGAGGGCACCCTGCGCGACGGCGCCGGCTGGCCCGAACTGCTCGACGCGACCTTCCCGCCCGGCTCGGTCACCGGCGCCCCCAAGTCCAGTGCCCTGCGGATCATCGACGCCCTGGAGACCGCCCCCCGCGGCCCCTACTGCGGCGCGATCGGCTGGGTCGACGCCGACCGCGGCGAGGGTGAACTCGCCGTCGGCATCCGCACCTTCTGGCTCGACCGGCAGGACCCGCGGGTACCGGTCCTGCGCTTCGGCACCGGCGCCGGCATCACCTGGGGCTCCGACCCGGAACGCGAGTGGGCGGAAACCGAGCTCAAGGCCGCCCGACTCGTCGCGATAGCGTCGGGCAGCGAGCCCGGCATCGACACCGCCCCCGAGCCGCACCGTGTCTAGGAACCGTGTCTAGGAGCAGCCCTCGATGAACACCCGCACCACGAGCTGGGTCAACGGAACCCTGGTCGACTCCGCCCACGCCGCCGTCTCGGTCCTCGACCACGGCCTCACCACCGGCGACGGCGTCTTCGAGACCATGAAGTCCGTCGACGGCCGGGCCTTCGCGGTCACCCGCCACCTCGACCGGCTCACCCGCTCCGCCCGCGGCCTCGGCCTGCCCGACCCGGACCACGACGTGGTCCGCGAGGCCTGCGCCCAGGTCCTCGCCGCCAACCCGGCCCCGCTCGGCCGCCTGCGCGTCACCTACACCGGCGGCGACGCCCCCCTCAGCTCGGAGCGCGGCACCACCGGCCCCACCCTGGTGGTCGGCTTCAACGCCATCGGCCCCCGCCCCGACGAGACCGCCGTCGCCGTCGTCCCCTGGCGCCGCAACGAGCACAGCGCCGTCGCCGGCCTCAAGACCACCTCGTACGCCGAGAACGTGGTCGCCCTCGCCGCCGCCCACCGCACCGGCGCCTCCGAGGCCCTGTTCGCCAACACCGCGGGCCGACTCTGCGAGGGCACCGGCTCCAACGTCTTCGTGGTCCTCGGCGGCCGCCTGCTCACCCCGCCGCTCGCCTCCGGCTGCCTGGCCGGGATCACCCGGCAGCTGGTCGTCGACTGGTGCGGCGCCGAGGAGGCCGACCTCCCGCTCGGCGTCCTCGAGGAGGCCGAGGAGATCTTCCTGACCTCCACCACCCGCGACGTCCAGGCCGTCACCCGCGTCGACGACCGCCGGCTGCCCGGCACCGGCCCGGTCACCGCCAAGGCCATGGCCGTCTTCGCCGAGCGCAGCGGCGACGACCTCGACCCCTGACCCCGGGGAAACGGCCGGGCAGACGCCCCGGGCAGCGCGGATAACCTTCCCGGCGAGGGGAAGGGACCACGACATGACCACCACGCTGCGCCCCGAGGGCCCGGAGACACCCACCACGGCCGGCGGCCGCACCAGACGCTGGCGGATCCTCGCGAACGGCCACCAGGTCGGCGCCCTGCGCACCAGCTCGGCCCGTCACGACAGTGAACTCTGGGGTGAGATAGCGGAGTTGGAGATCACGGAGGGCCGCGGTCGGGGCCGCGGCACCTTCGGCGCCCTGGCCGCGGAGGAGGTGCTGCGCGCCTGGGGCTGCACCCGGGTCGACGTCGTCGTCCCCGAGTCCGCCCCGATCGCCCGGGGGCTGGTCGCCGCCCTCGGCTACACCGAGCGGATGCGGAACCTGGGCAAGAGCCTGACCGCCGCCCCGCCGCTGCCCGCCGGTGTCACCGCCCGCCCGATCGACGCCGCCGAGTTCCCCGCCTGGATCGACCGGGCCGCGCGGGAGTACGTCCAGTCCCTGCGGGACTCCGGCCTCACCGAGGCGCAGGCCCGCGCCAAGTCACGCCTGGACCACCGCAACGTCCTCCAGCAGGGCGTCGAGACCCCCGGCGTCGCCCTGCGCCGCCTCCACGGCCCGGGCGGCGCCCCCGAGCCGCTCGGCTCGCTCTGGGTGAACCTCCACCTGCGCGACCTGCCGGACGGCACCCCGCTCGCCTGGGTCATGGTGGTCGAGGTGGACCGGGCCCACCGAGGCCGGGGCCACGGCCGCACCCTGATGCTGCTCGCCGAGCGGGAGTGCCTGGCCGCCGGAGTGCGCGAACTCGGCCTGAACGTCTTCTCCGGCAACCGGGCCGCCCTCCGGCTCTACGCCTCACTCGGCTACCGGGTCGTCAACCGCTGTTACGGCAAGCCGCTGTGAGCAGTTGACGCAGCATCAGACCGACGGGGCGTCAGGTAAGCCGGTCAGGAGGCCTTCGCCGCTTCGATGACCGCGACGATCCGCTCGCGCAGCCCGTCCTGGCTCTTCCCGCCGTCCAACCGCTCGCGGCCGATCACGTACGTCGGCGTCCCGGTGACCCCGATCGCCTTGCCCTCGGCCTGGTCGGAGTCCACGATCAGCATGTGCCGGCCGTCGACCAGCGCGGTGTCGACCTCCTCGGCGTCCACCCCGACCTCCCGGGCCACCTCCAGCAGCAGCTTCTGCCCCCGGGCGTCCAACTCCTCGACCCGGGCCAGCAGCGCCTCCACGAACGGCCACCCCAGCCCCTGGGCGAACGCCTCCTCGGCCGCCTCCGCCGCGGCGTAGGCGTGCTTGTGCTTCTCCAGCGGGAAGTGCCGCAGCTCGACGGAGAGCGCGTCGCCGTACTGCGCGCGCAGCGCCCGTACGTCGTCCAGGGCGGTGCGGCAGTCCGGGCACTGGAGGTCGCACCAGAACTCGAGGCGGGGGAGGGAACCATCGATCATTCCCCCAGTGTTCCACTAGTGGGTGCCCGCCCCCGCCCGGCGGTGCGCCCGAGGGCGGACCGAGAGGGAGGCACCGATGTCCAGGACCACCGGAAGCGAAGGGGCGCACCCGTGCTGACCGCGGCGATCAGTTTCCTCCTCACGGCCGGCGGCGTGGCCGTCGCGGGCCTGCGGGCCCGGCGGCGGCGCTTCCGCTCGGCGACCCGCTGGTTCGCGGTCGCCCTGCTGCCCGCCGGGCTCTACCTGACCGGACTGTTCCCGCTGGCGAGCACGATCGGCCGGGAGTTCGCCGACTGGGCGGCCAAGCTGGTCTTCGACCCCCGGGTGTGGACGGGCCTGGTGCTGCTCGGCGTTTCCGCCGCGCTGCTGTTCGCCAGCCGCTGGCCGGGCCGGCGCGGTGAGGTGGAGTCCTCCGCAGAGCGTCCGGCCGCGGCCGGAGCGGCTCCGGAGCGTCCGGCGGTGGCCCAGGCACCCAAGGCGCCCAAGGCGTCGAGGGACCCCAAGGCGTCCGGCAAGCCGCAGGCGGGCAAGCGGGACGACGGCCTCGGCGACTTCGCCGACATCGAGGAGATCCTCCGCAAACGCGGTATCTGAGCCGGGCGGGAGGTGCGGCGCCGGTCAGGCGGGGGCGACGGCCTCCGCCGACCGTTGGCGCGCCCGGTAGGCGGCGACGTGCAGCCGGTTCCCGCAGGTGCGGCTGTCGCAGTAGCGCCGGGAGCGGTTCCGGGAGAGGTCCACGAAGACCCGCGCGCAGTCCGGCGCCTCGCACCGGCGCAGCCGCTCCCGCTCGCCCGCCATCAGGATGAAGGCCAGCGCCATGCCGAGTTCCGCCGCGAGGTGGGGCCCGAGCGCGGCGTGCGGGGCGAAGTAGTGGATGTGCCAGTCGTGGTGGTCGTGGTTGACCAGCCGGGGCGTCGTCCCGGCGGCCGCGACGATCGCGTTGACCAGCTCGGCGGCCGCTTCGGTGGACTCCGTCCAGAACACCTCGCGCAGCCGGGTGCGCAGCTCCTGCACCTGGCGCAGGTCGTCCTCGGTCAGCGAGTCGATCTCGCTGATCTCCTGGCGGCCCACGAAGGCGTCCAGCGCGGCGACGTCCGGCAGTCGCTCGTCGCCGCACACCTCGGGCGCGGTGTTGAGCAGATCCACGAGGATGCTCAGCGCGCACTCGGTGTCATGGGTGATCAGCACGTTGGGACTCCTCGCGCAGGGGGACTCCGGTACCCCGCGTCCACGGTTACCCCAGACCATACCGGCCCTTGCGGCATAAGGGCGGCGCCTTCGTTCGAAGGCCTGTACGGATTCCGGCGGAGTGTCCCGGTCTGGGCGCGGCCCGGGTGTCGGCGGCCCCGCCGAGCCCCTCGCCCCGCGGCCCGGGAGGAGCCGCCGGGGACCCCGGAAACGACGGTGGCGCCCGGCAGCGAGGCCGACCACCCGTGACGGATGGCCGGCTCCGATGCCGGGCGCCTGCGGTGCTGTGGCCCCGCTCCGGTGGGAGCGGGCCGTTCACCGGCCCCGAGGCCGCGTGGTGCGCGGCTGAGTCCGCTGCCGTGCCCCCGAGTAGGACGGCAGCGATGACGGCAGGAAGTACGGCCCCGCCGACAGCGGGGCTGGACCGCCTCCGGTCGGGGTCAGCTTTCGGCGAGGATGTGGGACAGCTCCCGGTCGAGGTCGAAGTGACGGTGTTCGGTGCCGGGGGGCACCGCGGCGTCCGTCCGCTTGAGGAACGACTCAAGCGCGCGGGCCGGGGCTTCCAGCAGGGCTTCTCCTTCCGGAGAGCTCAGGGCGATGCAGACCACCCCTTGCCCGTGGCTGCGCGACGGCCACACCCGGACGTCGCCGGTACCGGTGGGTCGGTGCAGCCCCTCCGCGAGGAGATCTCGGGCGAACACCCACTCCACGGTCTCGTCGGCGCCCGTGTGGAACGTGGCGTGCACGGCGTAGGGGTCGGCGGTGTCGTAGCGCAGGCCCGCGGGGACGGGCAGTGAGGACTCGCTGGACACGATGAGGCGCAGGTGCAGCTCGCAGCTGACCGTGGTGTTCATAAGCGCCATGGCCTTTCGCTCAGTGTGCGCTCGGGGAATCGCACGTCGGCGAACGGACCATCCCACCCCCAAGACCGATGTAAACCCCTCTGTCCCGATTCGGGCGCGAGTCGTACCCCTTACGGCGCATTGCGGAATCGCCCCGGAGTACCCGCCCGGGGCATTACCGGCGGTTCTTCTCGGTCGGATTCCGGTTCGGCGTGCAGGCGGTCCGTCGGAGTGCCGGGCGGGCCGGGAACAGGGGAGCGGGTGGTGCGGCCGGGCCCGACGAGTCGTGCGCGCGGGCGGGGAGGGACGGGACGGGTGGCGGGGAGGCCCCAGCCCCGGGCGTTGGGGCGGGGTCGCCGGCGGGCGGGGTGTTCGGAGCACCCTCCGGGATGCGGTAATGTTTTCCCTGCACCCGGGCGATTAGCTCAGCGGGAGAGCACTTCGTTCACACCGAAGGGGTCACTGGTTCGATCCCAGTATCGCCCACCGGAATGCATTGTGATATGTGAGGCCCAGTCGATTATCGGCTGGGCCTCACATGTATTTCCGGAAATCCATCCGAAGAGCCGGTATCGAATCCGGCTGAGGGCCAGTCATCTTCCGTGCGGAGCGCGAGTTCTGTGGGTGCGTCGGCCGTACCCCGGAAGAGCGAGTTGTACGACCGCCCCCGAATGGTGCTAGAGTTCTTCTCGTTGCCCGGGCGATTAGCTCAGCGGGAGAGCACTTCGTTCACACCGAAGGGGTCACTGGTTCGATCCCAGTATCGCCCACCCGGACAGCACGCAGGCCCTGACCAGGAAACCGGTCGGGGCCTGCGGCGCGTTCCGGGCCGTCGTGCCGGTGAAGGGCTATGCCGCCGCCCGGCACCCGTGCTCCGGCTCCAGCCGACGACCGCAGACGCACCGGGCCGGCCGCAGCGGCCACGACAGGTCCACCCGCTCCGGCGTTCCCGAGCGGTCGAACCAGGCCTGCAGCCCCCGGGCCTGCGCCGCGTGCCAGACCGCCTGCCGCAGGTGCAGCTCCGCCGCCGTCAGCCCGCCGAGCGCCGCCGGATAGCGGGCGCCTATGCGCCGGATCAACGACAGGGCCGCCGTCGCGTCCGCCGCCGCGTCGTGCGCCCCGGCGAGGTCCACCCCGTAGTGGGCGCACAGGTCGGTCAGCGTCCGCCGGCCCTTGCGGTAGCGGTCCACGTGCTTGTCCAGTACCCGCGGATCCAGTACCACCAGCCCCGCCCCGTCCAGCCCGGTGCTCAACGGCAGGCCGTGGTGGCGCCGCAACTCCCGGTCCAGCAGGGTCAGGTCGTAGGGGGCGTTCATCACCACCACCGGGCGGCCGGCCCGCGCCTGGGCCGCCAGCGCGCGGGTGACCTCGGCCACCACCGTGCGGGCCGGGCGCCCGTACGTGCGGACCTGGTCGTCGGTGATGCCGTGCACCGCCCGTGCCCCGTCCGGGATCGGCACGCCAGGATCGGCGAGCCAGGTGGTGGTCTGCGCCGGTGCGCCCGGGGTGAGTTGGACGACCAGGGCGGCGGAGACGATGCGGTCGGACTCCACGTCCACGCCGGTCGTCTCGGTGTCGAAGGAAGCGAGCGGGCCGGTGTACCAGTGCTGCTGCATGACTGCCCCTCAGGCGTGCGTTCCGCGCCCTGGTGATACCCGGTTCTGACGGTCGCTCAACCCGTTTGGCCCAGCTCCGACCGGGGATCCTGCCACTGGGCCGCTCGGCCCGGACGGGCCCGGAGCCGGGGGAGGCCACGGGGCGATGGCACTGACACAGCCGCAGCCCGACGGCGCGGCGACCACACTCAGGGGGAACCTCGCGGTCACCGCCTGCATGGAGACGCTGCAGGTCGGCTACCTGCACGCGGTCGCCGCGGCGGCCGGCTGCTCGCTCTCCCAGCCGTTCCCGGACAACGGCATCGACTGGCAGGTCAGCCACGGCTCCCGGGAGCACGACGTGGACGACGAGGTCACCATCAAGATCCAGCTCAAGGCGACCCAGCAGATCGCACCCGGTCCGGCCGGGCCGTTCTTCAGCTTCACCCTGGACAACGACCACCTGCGCAAGCTCGCCCGAGCCCGGGTCGCCGTCCCGCGGATCCTGGTCGTGATGCTGCTGCCGCGCCGGGTCGACCACTGGCTCCGGGCCCGCCCGGACGCCCTCGAACTGCGGCACTGCTGCTACTGGGTCAACCTGGCCGGCCACCCCGTCACCGGGAAGCGGCGCACCAACGTCCGGGTGCCCACCGACAAGGTCTTCGACGACCGCGCGCTCTGCGACATCATGGCCCGGGTCGGCGCGGGCGGCAGCCCGTGACCGCCCGGCCCCGGCAGCGAGGAAGCACGCCCATGACCCTGCCGAACGGACCGGAGGTCCGGGCCCTGCCCGACCCGGCCACGGTCGACCCCGCGGTGCTCGCCACCCTGCTCGCCCGGCACGGCTGGATCCGGCGCGGCGGCCCCGCCGCCCGGTACGGCCGCTGGACCCCGCCGGACGGCGAACCCGGCACCAGCCTCCTCCTCCCCACCGCCGACGGCTTCGACGACGCCGTCGACCTCCTCACCGACGCCGTCACCGCGCTCTCCCGCTCCCGCACCCCCTCCGCCCGCTCGATCCTCCTCGCCCTCGTCGTCCCCGGCGACGAGCTCAACTGGCGCCGCGAACTGCCCGGCCCCGCCGACGCCACCCCCTGGGACGACGCCGAACGGCTCCAGCGGGCCGCGCGCTCGATGCTCGCCGCCGGGGCCAAGGCCGGCCGGACCACCGCCGGCTACTTCGGTGCCCGGCTGGACGGCCTCGCCGGGGAGTTCCTGGACCGCGTCCTCCTGGTCGAACAGGGCGCCGTCGACCAGGGCGCCGCCCTCACCGCCTACACCCCCGCCCCCGAGGGCCGCACCGCCGTCACCACCCTGGTCCGCGCCCTGGAGGCGCTGCGCGACGCGGTCGACTACCGCCGGGTCAGCGGCGGGCCCGAGGCCTTCGAGAACGCCGTCCGCTCCGGGGTCAGCCGCGAACTCGTCCGGTCCGTCGAGGACCTCGTCCGCGGCGCGACCGCCGCCCGGCTCACCGTCGCCTGGTCGCCCGCCGCCGGCACCCCGGGCGGATTCGGCGACCGCCGGATCGAGCTCGACTTCTCCCCCGGGGACCTGCCCGCCCTCGCCGAGGCCGCCGAACTGCTGGAGCGGATCGAACCCGCCGTCGACGTCACCGTCGTCGGCGTGGTCGTCCGGCTCAAGCGCGCCGACCCCGCCGGACCGGGCTCGATACGGCTCCGGGTGCTCGGCGGCGCCGAGGTCCGCGAACTCAAGGTCGGACTGCCCGACCCCGACTACCGGCTCGCCGCCGAGGCCCACCTCACCGGCGTCCCGGTCCGGGTCTCCGGCCGCCTGGAACGCCGCGACGGCTTCCGCCGGCTGACCCGCCCGCACGGCCTGGAGCTGTGCGGTTGGGCGGACGACGACCGCGAGCGGCTGCTCAAGGGGCTCCAGGAGAGAGGGGAGAGGTCCTGAGTGCGCGGTGCGGCTGGTGCTCTCGGTACCATCGTCACGCGCAGCGCAGTGTTGCGTCCTCTGAATCCAGCACGTCAGGAGAGACCGGTGACGGACGTCCGGGTAATCATCAACCGCGAACCCGATCGGGAAGAGCGCGTGGTGACCACGGGCACTACGGCCGCCGAGCTCTTCGCCGACGACCGCTCGATCATCGCCGCCCGCGTCGGCGGCCAGCTCAAGGACCTCGCGTACGCCGTCCAGGACGGCGACGAGGTCGAGCCGGTCGCGATCGGCAGCAAGGACGGCCTGGACATCCTGCGCCACTCCACCGCGCACGTCATGGCCCAGGCCGTGCAGCAGCTCTACCCCGAGGCCAAGCTCGGCATCGGCCCGCCGGTCAAGGACGGCTTCTACTACGACTTCGACGTCGAGAAGCCCTTCCACCCCGATGACCTCAAGGCCATCGAGAAGCGGATGCAGGAGATCATCAAGCGCGGGCAGAAGTTCTCCCGCCGCGTGGTCACCGACGAGGCCGCCGCCGAGGAGCTGGCCGCCGAGCCGTACAAGCTGGAGCTGATCGGCCTCAAGGGCTCCGCCGCCACCGCCGGCGAGGGCGCCGACGTCGAGGTCGGCGCCGGCGAGCTCACCATCTACGACAACCTGGACGCCAAGAGCGGCGAGCAGTGCTGGGGCGACCTCTGCCGCGGCCCGCACCTGCCCAGCACCCGCCACATCCCGGCGTTCAAGCTGATGCGCAACGCCGCCGCGTACTGGCGCGGCAGCGAGAAGAACCCGATGCTGCAGCGCATCTACGGGACCGCCTGGCCGACCAAGGACGAGCTCAAGGCCCACCTCGACTTCCTCGTCGAGGCCGAGAAGCGCGACCACCGCAAGCTCGGCAACGAGCTCGACCTCTTCTCCATCCCCGAGGAGATCGGCTCCGGCCTCGCCGTCTTCCACCCCAAGGGCGGCATCATCCGCCGCGCGATGGAGGACTACTCGCGCAAGCGGCACGAGGAAGAGGGCTACGAGTTCGTCTACACCCCGCACGCCACCAAGGGGAAGCTCTTCGAGAAGAGCGGCCACCTCGACTGGTACGCGGACGGTATGTACCCGCCCATGCAGCTCGACGAGGGCGTGGACTACTACCTCAAGCCGATGAACTGCCCGATGCACAACCTGATCTTCGACGCGCGCGGCCGCTCGTACCGTGAACTGCCGCTGCGCCTCTTCGAGTTCGGGACGGTGTACCGCTACGAGAAGTCCGGTGTGGTGCACGGCCTGACCCGTGCCCGCGGCTTCACGCAGGACGACGCCCACATCTACTGCACCCGTGAGCAGATGGCGGAGGAGCTCGACTCCACGCTGACCTTCGTGCTCAACCTCCTCCGTGACTACGGTCTGACCGACTTCTACCTGGAGCTGTCGACCAAGGACCCGGTCAAGTACGTCGGTTCGGACGAGACCTGGGAGGAGGCCACCCGCGTCCTGGCGAGCGTGGCCGAGAAGCAGGGCCTGCCGCTGGTCCCGGACCCGGGCGGCGCGGCCTTCTACGGCCCGAAGATCTCGGTGCAGGCGCGGGACGCCATCGGCCGTACCTGGCAGATGTCGACCATCCAGCTCGACTTCAACCTGCCCGAGCGCTTCGACCTGGAGTACACGG
Organism: Kitasatospora sp. NPDC001309; assembly: GCF_042896295.1. Taxonomy (NCBI): domain Bacteria; kingdom Bacillati; phylum Actinomycetota; class Actinomycetes; order Kitasatosporales; family Streptomycetaceae; genus Kitasatospora; species Kitasatospora sp. NPDC001309. Next base: position 73,389 of record NZ_JBIAXC010000027.1, read on the forward strand.
CGGCGGACGGTTCGCGTCAGCGGCCGGTCATGATCCACCGTGCGCTGTTCGGTTCGATCGAGCGGTTCTTCGCGGTGCTGCTGGAGCACTACGCCGGTGCCATGCCGCCGTGGCTGGCTCCGGTCACCGTGACCGGCATCCCGATCACCGACGAGCACGTGCCGTACCTGCTGGAGGTCGCGGCCGAGCTCAAGAAGCAGGGGATCCGGGTCGAGGTGGACACCTCGGACGACCGCATGCAGAAGAAGATCAGGAACGCCCAGAAGACCAAGGTCCCGTTCATGCTGATCGCCGGCAACGACGATGTCGAGGCGGGCGCGGTCTCCTTCCGTTACCGCAACGGCGAGCAGAAGAACGGCGTGCCGCGTGACCAGGCCATCGCCGAGATCGTTGATGCCGTGGCGCGCCGTATCCAGGTGTGAGTTCCCCGCCTGAGCGGGGGTGACCCTAACGGCGTTCCGGTCGCCGAGGCAGTCGCCGAGGTTAAGCGCGGGGCAGGCTCTTCAAGAGTCTGCCCCGCGCGGCTTTGCAAGCACCCCCGGGCGAATATGCTGATCAGCATGACGACTGAGCCGGAACTGCAGCGGGGTGTCGGTGAGCCGGACGGCTTCCGCCGCCTGTGGACCCCCCATCGGATGGCGTACATCCAGGGTGAGAACAAGCCCACCGGCCCGGCTCCGGACGACGGTTGTCCGTTCTGCTCGATCCCGTCGCTGAGCGACGAGGAGGGGCTGGTCATCGCCCGGGGGAGCGCCGTGTTCGCGGTGCTGAACCTGTACCCGTACAACGGCGGGCACCTGATGGTGGTCCCGTACCGGCACGTGGCCGACTACACCGACCTCGACGAGGCGGAGACGGCCGAGCTGGCGGACTTCACCAAGAAGGCGATGACCGCGCTGCGGGCCGCCTCGGGGGCGCACGGGTTCAACATCGGGATGAACCAGGGCGCGGCGGCCGGGGCCGGGATCGCGGCGCACCTGCACCAGCACGTGGTGCCGCGCTGGGGCGGGGACACCAACTTCATGCCGGTGGTCGGCCACACCAAGGTGCTGCCGCAGCTGCTGGCGGACACCCGCAAGATGCTGGCCGAGGCCTGGCCGCAGGGCTGAGCCGGCCGGACGCGCGAAGAGGGGCCCGCCACCGAGGAGTTCGGTGGTGGCCCCTCTTCACGTGTCGCTCCCGGTCAGTCGGCGCTGAACTCGTCGACCTTGTACGGGCGGGGGCTCTGCGCCTCGGACTTGATGATCGAGGTGCGGGTCTTGAAGAAGCGGTCCGCGTCGAGGTCGTGCTCCTGGAGGAACTCCAGAGTGGCGGTGTGCACCGCGCTGAGCACCGGCACGGAGGCGTTCATGGCGTTGTCGACCATGGAGCGGTTGTTCCAGGCGGTGCCGACCCAGGAGTGCCGGAGTCCGAACGGCTCGGGCAGGCCGAGGCCGCCGCCGAGCCAGCCGAGCAGGCCGGGCATCTTGTGGAACGGTGCGCGGACGGCCTGGCGGACCACCTCGTCGTTGTCGATCAGGGGGAGCTTGACGGTGCGCTCCTCCCAGAACCGCACGGTCTTGGCGACCGACTTCTCCTTGTCCTTGGGCTTGTCGAAGAAGACGCCCTTGACCGGGCCGAGCGCGTAGCCGGCCACCGAGATGTTCAGCACGTTGGCGAGCAGGGTCACCGTGACGGTGAAGGTGATGATCAACTTGCCGTCGTGGGTGATGAACTGGGTGGCCAGGTAGTGCCGGGGGCCGCCGGAGAAGGTCTGCTTGTCGGCGAGGCTCTGCACGGCGAAGTCGCGCATCCGCTCGCCGTCCATGTCGGCGCCGCCGGGGCGGCTGATCTCGTCCGCGCCCTCGCCGATGTCGAAGACCGCCCACTGCTTGATGGCCACGTTGGGGATGCCGCTGTTGGCGACGTGGCTGACCCCGAGGCCCTTGAGGTGGGCGGAGATCCGGCGGACCAGGTCCCAGGGGTGGAAGGCCCGGAAGTCGGCGTGGCCCTCGGCGGGGTGCAGGGTGTCGGCCAGGCGCCACTCGCCCCAGCGGCGGCCGGCACCGAGGATGCCCTTGGGGCCGGCGTAGTGGTGGACGTTGGTCTCCTGCTCGGCGTCCAGCCGGCCGAGCTTGTCGCGCAGGTCGTTGGCCTTCTTGTCCAGGTCGTCGCGGGGGACGGCCTTGGCGACGGTGGCGGCGACGGCGTTGCCCTCGACCAGGGCCTGCCAGCGGGCGCGGAGGTCGGTGGCGGAGCGTTCGACGATCCGGCGGGCGAGGTACCAGCCGAGCACCGGGGCGAGCATGGTGATCCGCAGGTAGACGCCGAGGACGCCCGCCGCCGGCGGGAACAGCGCCAGGTAGCCGGCCAGGACGGCGACCGCGATCAGGGCGAGGGCGCCGTAGGTGTCGGCCCCCCGGGCGCTGTCCCGCTTGAGCCAGGCGCGCAGTTGGAAGGCGCCGAGCCAGATCAGGGTGCCGGGGAGGAAGAGCAGGCCGGTGACGACGGTGACGGTGCTGAGCTGCCGGTCGCGGGCGTGCCGGAGTTCCTCGGCGGCCAGGCAGTGCTCGACGACCTGGCGGGTGTCGACGCCGAAGGAGGGGACGAGGGGCTTGCGGTCGCCGCCGAGGGCGCGCGAGACCAGGGCCTTGCTGAAGGCCTCGCCGAGGTTGGGGCGGAAGAGCGCGAAGCGGCCCTTCTTCTCCTTGGCGTCGGTGACGTCGGTGACGAACTTGCCGATCTCGCCGTCGCGGTAGGCGGCGGAGGAGAGCGCCTGGGTGACGGCCGTCTGCGGGCCGGTGTCGGTCCGGGGTATCTGCGCACCCGGGGTCATGTCGAGTGTGGCCACGGTGGCGTCTGCTCCTCCCCTTGTCAGCGGCAGGTTACCGTGCCGTGGCACCCCTGCGCGGATGATCGTCTGAACTACCGTCACGAAGCGGTGCGTTCCGGCCGCACCGGGGCCTGAGGGGCATGATGCCCAGCTTCGGCCGGGTCGATACCCGCCCGGGCCGACGGCGTGAGGGTGGAGGAGGATGGAGGTGAAGGCGATGAAGGGGGTTGTCGTGGTGAAGGATCCGGTACTGGTCTTCGACGGGGACTGCGCGTTCTGTTCGTCCTGCGTGCGCTGGGGGGAGCGGTACCTGCGGCAGACGCTGGCCTCGGGTGGCTGGGAGGCGGTGCCGTTCCAGTTCGCGGACCTGGCGGAGCTGGACACGGTGGCGGGCGGCCGCGGTGAGGTGGCGGCCGAGCGGGCCGAGCGCGAGGTGCTGTGGGTGACGCCGGCCGGCCGGGTGTACGGGGGCGCGCAGGCGGTGGCGCGGCTGCTGCTGCGCACCGGGGGCGCGTGGGCGTACCTGGGCGCGCTGTTGACCTTGGCGCCGGTGCGGCCGGTGGCGGCTGCGGTGTACCGATGGGTGTCGCGGAACCGGCACCGGATGCCGGGGGGTACGGCGGCGTGCGCGCTGCCGAACCGGAAGCCGGCTCAGTCGGTGTAGCGCCCGGCCAGGGCGGCGGGCATGGGTTCGTGGCGCAGGTAGGCGCGGGAGAACTCGGCGGTGCCGTGGGTGAGGGAGCGCAGGTCGACCGGGTAGCGGACGAGTTCGAGTTCGGGGACCTCCGCGCGCAGCAGGGTCAGCCCCTGGCCGCCGGTTTCGGTGCCGAGGACGCGGCCGCGGCGTGCGGAGAGGTCGCCGAGGACGGCGCCGAGGTACTCGTCGGGCAGCAGGACGCTGACGGCGGCGACGGGTTCGAGCAGCCGGATGACGGCGTGTTCGGCGGCGTCGCGCAGGGCGAGGACGGCGGCGTTCTGGAAGGAGGCGTCGGAGGAGTCGACGGAGTGCGCCTTGCCGTCGGTGAGGGTGACCCGGACGTCGACGAGCGGGAAGCCGGTGGCGACGCCCTTGGCGAGCTGGGCGCGGACGCCCTTCTCGACGGAGGGGATGAAGTGCTTGGGGACGGCGCCGCCGACGACGTGCTCCTGGAACTCGAAGCCGGAGCCGGCCGGGAGGGGTTCGACCTCCAGGTCGCAGATGGCGTACTGGCCGTGGCCGCCGGACTGTTTGACGAGGCGTCCGTGGCCGGCGGCGGCGGTGCCGAAGGTCTCGCGCAGGGCGACCTTGGGTTCGACGGTGTCGACGTGGACGCCGTGGCGGGTGCGCAGCCGGTCGAGGACGACCTCGGCGTGGGCTTCGCCGGTGCACCAGAGGACGAGCTGGTGGGTGTCGGGGTTCTGTTCGAGCCGTAGGGCCGGGTCCTCGGCGGTGAGCCGGGTGAGGGCCTGGGAGAGCTTGTCGTCGTCGGCCTTGCTGTGGGCTTCGACGGCGATCGGGAGCAGGGGCTCGGGGAGGGTCCAGCCGTCGAGTTCGACGGGGTGGCCGGGGTCGTGGACGGTGTCGCCGGCCCGGGCGGTGGTGAGTTTGGCGGCGCAGACGAGGTCTCCGGCGACGGCGTGCGGGACGGGGCGCTGGAGTTTGCCGAAGGGGCTGGTGAGGCCGGTGACGCGTTCGTCGCCGTTCTGGTCGGCGGTGTGGGCGGGGCCGACGAGGTGGATCCGGCTGTCGGGGCGCAGGGTGCCGGCGTAGACGCGCAGCAGGCTGATCCGGCCGACGTAGGCGTCGCCGGTGACGCGGACGACCTGGGCGGCGAGCGGGGCGTCGGGGTCGCAGGCGGGGGCGGGGCGGGTGCGTTCGGTGGGGTTCGGGAAGGCGTGGGTGATCAGGTCGAGGAGTTCGGCGGCGCCGAGGCCGTTGTCGCTGGTGGGGACGGCGGGGTGGAGGGTGCAGTCGAGGACTTCGCGGCGCAGCCCGGCTTCGAGGGAGTCGGTGTCGAGGGGGTCGCCGGAGAGGTAGCGCTCCATGAGGGTGTCGTCCTGGCCGGAGATGGCTTCGACGAGGCTCTCGTGGGCGGGGCCGGTGTCGGGGAGGGGATCGGCGTCGCCGTAGGTGTCGCCGGTGAGGAGGTCGACGCTGCCGTCGGGGTGTCCGTCGTGGAGGACGGGCAGGAAGAGCGGGCGCAGGGTGTCCGGGCCGAGCTCGAAGGCGTCGTGGCAGCTGGTGAGGATGTCGTCGAAGCCGGTGCGGGCGAGGTCGAGTTTGGCGACGGCGATGGCCCGGGGGATGCCCTCGGCGGCGCACTCGCGCCAGAGGGCGCGGGTGGGGGCGGTGACCGGGTCGGTGGCGGAGACGACGAAGACGGCGGCGTCGGCGGCGTGCAGGGCGGCGCGCAGGTCGGCGGCGAAGTCGGGGTGGCCGGGCGGGTCGATCAGGTTGATCTTGACGCCCTTCCATTCGAGGGGGAGCAGCGAGAGCTGGACGGAGCGCTGCTGCTGGTGCTCGATGTCCTCGTGGTCGGAGACGGTGGTGCCGTCGGCGACGCGGCCGGGGCGGGCGGTGGCGCCGGCGGCGAGGGCGAGGGATTCGGCGAGGGTGGTCTTGCCCACACCGCTGGAGCCGACGAGGACGACGTTGCGCAGGTCCGTGGGGCCGGTGACGGCGGGTGCCTGGCCGGCTCGTGCGGTGCTGCGGTCGGGCATCGGGGTCTCCTCCCGTGGCGCCGAAGCTGTCCTTGGCAGTCTAGGGTCGGGTGTCGTTCCGGCGCGTGTCGTGCTGGGCCCTGGTGGCCGGGGGCCGTCCGGCGGTGCGTGCGTCGGAGCGTGTCCCGGGCGTGGCTACGATGGGTGCGTCGGGCGGGCTCATTCGTCCGGCCGTCTGCCGCGTGTGTTGCGCCAGGCGGGTACCCGGGAGAATCGGAGCGGCTGGGAAGGCCATGCTCAACAAATACGCGCGTGCCTTCTTCACACGTGTTCTGACCCCGTTCGCCGCGTTCCTGATCCGGCTGGGCGTGAGTCCGGACGCCGTGACGCTGATCGGTACGGCCGGTTCGGTGGCCGGGGCGCTGGTGTTCTTCCCGCGCGGGGAGTTCTTCTGGGGCACCATCACGATCACGCTGTTCATCTTCTCGGACCTGGTGGACGGGAACATGGCCCGTCAGCTGGGCCGGACCAGCAAGTGGGGCGCCTTCCTGGACTCCACGCTGGACCGGGTCGCGGACGCGGCGATCTTCGGCGGTCTGGCCATGTGGTACGCGGGCAAGGGCGACGACAACCTGCTCTGCGCGGTGGCGATCTTCTGCCTGGCCAGTGGCCTGGTGGTGTCGTACACGAAGGCGCGGGCGGAGAGCCAGGGCCTGCCGTGCGACGTGTCGGGGCTGGTGGAACGGGCCGAGCGGCTGGTGATCAGCCTGGTGGCGGCCGGGGTGGCCGGTCTGCACGTGTTCGGGGTGCCGTACGTGGAGTGGCTGCTGCCGGTGGCGCTGTGGCTGGTGGCGGCGGGCAGTCTGGTGACGGTGGTGCAGCGGATGGTGACCGTGCGCCGTGAGGCGTTCGAGGCCGACCGAGCGGCGGCCGGGAGCTGATGGGGGGCGTCCTGCGGTGACGGACCGACTGGTGTACTGGGCGTACGCGCTGGGCTGGGCGGTGTTGAAGCACCTGCCGGAGCCGGTGGCGCGGTGGCTGTTCGACCGGCTGGCGGACTACGCCTGGCGTCGTCGCGGGCCGCGGGTGCGGCAGCTGGAGGCGAACCTGCGCCGGGTGCGTCCGGGCCTGCACGAGGCGGCGCTGCGGCGGTTGTCGCGAGCCGGGATGCGTTCCTACCTGCGGTACTGGATGGAGTCCTTCCGGCTGCCGGTGTGGAGCCGGGAGCGGGTCCTGCGGGACGTCCAGGTGGGCGGCTACGAGCGCATAAGGGAGGCGCTGGACTCCGGGCGGGGTGTGGTTGTGGCGCTGCCGCACATGGGCAACTGGGACTTGGCGGGCACCTGGATAGCGCAGCTGGGCCACCCGTTCACGACGGTCGCGGAGCGGTTGAAGCCGGAGCGGCTGTTCGACCGGTTCGTGGAGTTCCGGGAGGGCCAGGGCATGGAGGTCCTGGCGCTGTCCGGCGGCGGAGCGAACGTGATCGGCACGCTGGCGCGGCGGCTGCGCGCGGGCAAGCTGGTCTGCCTGGTGGGCGACCGGGACCTCTCGGAGGCCGGTATCGAGGTGTCCTTCTTCGGTGAGGTGACCCGGATGCCGGCCGGGCCTGCGGCGCTGGCCCAGCGCACCGGCGCGGCGCTGCTGCCGGCGACGCTGTGGTACGACGGTCCGGTGCTGCGGGGGATGATCCACCCCGAGGTGCCGGTCCCGGAGGAGGGCGACCGGAAGGCGCGGACGCTGGCGATGACCCAGGCGATCGCGGACGTGTGGCAGCAGGGCATCAGCGAGCACCCGCAGGACTGGCACATGCTGCAGAAGTTCTGGCCGGCCGACCTGCCGGCCCGTGAGACGGTGGGGGGCGGGTCCGCGGCCGGGCGCGCCGACGCGGCGAAGGAGCCCGCCGCCGGGGCCTCCGGCGCCTGAGCCCGGCTGCCCGTCCGACCCTGCCCGAAGGAGCTTGAGGAACCCGTGAAGATCGGCATCGTCTGCCCGTACGACTGGGACGTCCCCGGTGGGGTGCAGTTCCACATCCGGGACCTCGCCGAGCACCTGATCGGTCTGGGGCACGAGGTGTCGGTGCTGGCGCCGGCCGAGGACGACGAGGCGCTGCCGCCGTACGTGGTCTCGGCGGGGCGGGCGGTGGCGGTGCCGTACAACGGGTCGGTGGCCCGGCTGAGCTTCGGCATCCTGTCGGCGGCCCGGGTGCGGCGGTGGCTGCGCGAGGGGCGTTTCGACATCCTGCACGTGCACGAGCCGGCCTCGCCGAGCCTGTCGATGCTGGCGGCCTGGTCGGCGACCGGGCCGATGGTGGGCACCTTCCACACCTCGAACCCGCGCTCGCGGGCGATGATCGCGGCCTCGCCGATCCTGCAGCCGGGGCTGGAGAAGATGCGGGCCCGGATCGCGGTGTCGGAGTACGCCCGGCGGACCCTGGTGGAGCACCTGGGCGGGGACGCGGTGGTGATCCCCAACGGGGTGGACGTGGAGTTCTTCGCGGAGGCCGAGGCGGACGAGCGGTGGACGGGCGGCGCGGCGGCGGGGGAGCCGGGCACGATCGGCTTCATCGGCCGGATCAACGAGCCGCGCAAGGGCCTGCCGACGCTGCTGGCGGCGCTGCCGCGGATCCTGGCGGAGCGGCCGGGGGTGCGGCTGCTGGTCGCGGGCAAGGGCGACGAGGAGGAGGCGGTGGCCGGCCTGGCGCCCGAGGTGCGCGCGCAGGTGGAGTTCCTGGGCATGGTCTCGGACCGGGAGAAGGCCCGGCTGCTGCGCAGCGTGGACCTGTACGTGGCGCCGAACACGGGTGGCGAGAGCTTCGGGATCATCCTGGTCGAGGCGATGTCGGCGGGCGCCCCGGTGCTGGCCAGCGACCTGGACGCGTTCAAGCAGGTGCTGGACGGCGGGGACGCCGGGGAGCTGTTCCCGGTGGAGGACGCGGACGCGCTGGCCCGTACGGCGCTGCGGCTGCTGGGGGATCCGGGGCGGCTGGAGGAGCTGCGCAAGGCGGCTTCGCGGCACGTGCGGCGGTTCGACTGGTCGACGGTCGGCGCGGACATCCTGGCGGTGTACGAGACGGTGACGGCCGGCGCCGCGGCGGTGGTCGAGGAGGACGAGCGCAGCGCCCCGAGCCGAAGGACGCGCCGGTGACGGGAGCGGGGGCGCGGGCGGTTCGGTCCGGCCCGGGGCCGACGGCCGGGGCTTGCGTGGGGTTAGGGTCGGGCCGACCGCACCACTGTGACCCCTGGGGGAAACGATGCCGCAGATCTCCGTCGACTACTCGTCCAGCCTGGCCGGGGCCTTCGAGCGCCGGGCGCTGGGCCTGGCGATCAACCGGCTGGCGGAGGAGACGATCGACGCCAAGCCGGGGTCCTGCAAGACGGTGTTCCGGCCGAGCGAGGACCTGGTGGTGGGCTCCGACGGGTCGGTGGACGACGCCGGGGTGGACGCCCAGGTGTACGTCGAGTTCCAGGTGTTCCCGGGCCGTACGCCGGAGGCGAAGGCGGCGCTGAGCGAGGGCGTGGTGGCGCTGCTGGCGCAGCACGTGCGGCCGGCGCCGGGGACGCGGCTGTTCACCGCGGTGAACGTCGAGGACATCGACCGGGAGAGCTACCGCAGCGGCGTCGTGCAGGGCTGACGTCGGGCGGGGCGGCCGGTGACACCCGGTAACGTAGCGGTCCGTGACTACCTGGATCTGGGCCGGCGTGGCCGTGGTGCTGTTCGGCATGTACCTGAGTTGGACGGCCGGCCGTCTGGACCGGCTGCACGCCCGGATCGACGCCGCGCGGGCGGCGCTGGACGCGCAGCTGGTCCGGCGGGCCTCGGTGGCGATGGAGCTGGCGACGTCCTCGTTGCTGGACCCGGCGGCCTCGCTGCTGCTGCTGGACGCGGCGCACGCGGCCCGGCAGGCCGAGGACGAGCACCGCGAGGTGGCGGAGAGTCAGTTGAGCCTGGCGCTGCGGGCGGTGTTCGAGGAGTCGGAGCAGGTGGCGGCGCTGGTCGCGGAGCCGGGCGGTGATGAGGCGGTTCGTGATCTGACGGCCGCGGTGCGGCGGGTGCCGATGGCCCGCCGCTTCCACAACGACGCGGTGCGGGCGGCGCGGGCGGTGCGGGAGCACCGGCTGGTGCGGTACTTCCGCTTGGCGGGCAAGGCGCCGTTCCCGATGGCCTTCGAGATGGACGACGCCCCGCCGCCCGCCCTTACGCCCGAGGGAGCGCCTGCTTAGGCTGTCCTCGGATACGGCCCGTTTGTCGCATCCCGTCGTCCGGGCTGGACTTGGTGGCGCATGGTTGGGCCACCTGATCTGCCTACCATAGGGCGATAGCACTGGTTAATCTTCGAGTGAGGTCTCACGTGTCCACCACCCCCACCACCGCAGACCAGCCGCAGATCGGTACCGCCCGGGTCAAGCGCGGCATGGCCGAGCAGCTCAAGGGCGGTGTGATCATGGATGTGGTCAACGCCGAGCAGGCGAAGATCGCCGAGGACGCCGGCGCGGTGGCCGTCATGGCGCTGGAGCGGGTTCCGGCCGACATCCGCAAGGACGGCGGCGTGGCCCGCATGTCCGACCCGAACATGATCGAGGAGATCATCGAGGCGGTCTCCATCCCGGTGATGGCCAAGTCCCGCATCGGGCACTTCGTGGAGGCCCAGGTCCTGCAGTCGCTGGGTGTCGACTACATCGACGAGTCCGAGGTGCTGACCCCGGCCGACGAGGTCAACCACTCCGACAAGTTCGCCTTCACCACCCCCTTCGTCTGCGGCGCCACCAACCTGGGCGAGGCCCTGCGCCGCATCGCCGAGGGTGCGGCCATGATCCGCTCGAAGGGCGAGGCCGGCACCGGCAACGTCGTCGAGGCCGTCCGCCACCTGCGCCAGATCAAGAACGAGATCGGCCAGCTGCGGGCGCTGGACCACAACGAGCTGTACGCCGCCGCCAAGGAGCTGCGCGCCCCGTACGAGCTGGTCAAGGAGGTCGCCGAGCTCGGCAAGCTGCCGGTCGTGCTGTTCTCCGCCGGTGGCGTGGCCACCCCGGCCGACGCCGCGCTGATGCGCCAGCTGGGCGCCGAGGGCGTCTTCGTCGGCTCCGGCATCTTCAAGTCGGGCGACCCGGCCAAGCGTGCCGCTGCCATCGTGAAGGCCACCACCTTCTTCGACGACCCGAAGATCATCGCGGACGCCTCCCGCAACCTGGGCGAGGCCATGGTCGGCATCAACTGCGACACCCTGCCGGAGACCGAGCGCTACGCCAACCGCGGCTGGTAGTCACTCCCGCCCTTCGCCCGGCCCGCCGCAGCGCTTCGGTGTGCGGCGGGCCGCGCCGCGTCCTTCCGTAGTAACGATCGATAGAGGTTGAAGACCGTGAGCACTCCAGTCATCGGCGTCCTCGCCCTCCAGGGCGACGTCCGCGAGCACCTGGTGGCGCTGGCCGAGGCCGACGCGCTGGCCCGTCCGGTGCGCCGCGCCGAGGAGCTGGCCGAGGTCGACGCACTGGTGATCCCCGGCGGGGAGTCCACCACCATGTCCAAGCTGGCCCTGCTGTTCGGCGTGATGGACCCGCTGCGCGCGCGGGTCGCGGCCGGCATGCCGGTGTACGGCACCTGCGCGGGCATGATCATGCTGGCCGACAAGATCCTCGACGGCCGGGAGGACCAGGAGAGCGTCGGCGGCATCGACATGACGGTGCGCCGCAACGCCTTCGGCCGGCAGAACGAGTCCTTCGAGTCCGGCCTCGCCTTCAAGGGCCTGGAGGAGGAGCCGGTGCACGGCGTCTTCATCCGCGCCCCCTGGGTCGAGGCGGTCGGCGCGGGCGTCGAGGTGCTGGCCGAGCTGCCCGGTGCGGACGGTCCGGAGAGCCGGATCGTGGCCGTGCGCCAGGGCAACCTGCTGGCCACCTCGTTCCACCCGGAGCTCACCGGCGACCACCGCGTGCACGCCTACTTCGTGAAGATGGTCGAGGAGCACCTCGCCGCCCGGTAGGGCTCCGGTAGCCGTGTGCGCCTTACCCGTGACGACACCGGTAAGATCTCTCCTGTTTCATTTCCCTTTGGCGACGTAAAGGAGCTGGCGATGTCCGGCCACTCTAAGTGGGCTACCACCAAGCACAAGAAGGCCGTGATCGACGCCAAGCGCGGCAAGCTCTTCGCCAAGATGATCAAGAACATCGAGGTGGCGGCGCGCACGGGCGGTCCCGACCCGGCGGGTAACCCGACCCTCTACGACGCCATCCAGAAGGCGAAGAAGAACTCGGTCCCGATCGACAACATCAACCGCGCCGTCAAGCGCGGTGGCGGTCTGGAGGCCGGCGGCGCCGACTACCAGACCATCATGTACGAGGGCTACGGTCCGAACGGTGTCGCCGTCCTGATCGAGTGCCTCACCGACAACCGCAACCGCGCGGCCTCCGACGTGCGCGTCGCGATGACCCGCAACGGCGGCTCGATGGCCGACCCGGGCTCGGTGTCGTACCTGTTCAACCGCAAGGGCGTCGTGATCGTCCCCAAGGCGGACGGCGTGGACGAGGACAAGCTGTTCGAGGTCGTCCTCGACCAGGAGCCGGAGGAGATCAACGACCTCGGCGAGTCCTTCGAGATCGTCTCCGAGGCCTCCAAGATGGTCGCCGTGCGCACCGCGCTGGTGGACGCCGGTGTCGACTACGACTCGGCCGAGGCCAACTTCCTCCCGAGCATGCAGGTCGAGCTGGACGTCGACGGCGCCCGCAAGATCTTCAAGCTGATCGACGCGCTGGAGGACAGCGACGACGTGCAGAACGTCTTCGCCAACTTCGACATCTCCGACGAGGTCGGCGCGCAGCTCGACTCCGAGTGACACGGCGTCGTCCGTGCCACGGTGAGTGATCGTTCTCACGGCCCGGCCCGGTGGTCCCAGGACCGCCGGGCCGGTGTCGTCGGCGGGGTTGTCGGACCCGGGCGGTAGCCTTCGCGAAGGCCGCTCGCCGTGAGCGGCGGATCGGCGAGGGACGGGGCGTGGCGTGCGGGTGCTGGGTGTTGACCCGGGGCTGACCAGGTGCGGGGTCGGCGTGGTCGAGGGCATGCCGGGCCGGCCGTTGCGGATGGCCGGGGTGGGCGTGGTGCGCACGCCGGCCGACGCCGAGATCGGGCAGCGGCTGCTGCTGGTGGAACAGGGGCTGGAGAGCTGGCTGGACGAGCACCGGCCCGACCTGGTCGCGGTCGAGCGGGTCTTCGCCCAGCACAACGTCCGCACCGTGATGGGCACGGCCCAGGCGAGCGCGGTCGCGATGCTCTGCGCCACCCGGCGCGGCATCCCGGTCACCCTGCACACCCCCAGTGAGGTCAAGGCCGCCGTCACCGGCTCCGGCCGGGCCGACAAGGCCCAGGTCACGGCCATGGTGCAGCGCCTGCTGCGGCTGGACGCGCCGCCCAAGCCCGCGGACGCGGCCGACGCGCTGGCGCTGGCGATCTGCCACATCTGGCGCGGCGGGACGACCAACCGGCTGCAGGCCGCGGCCCAGGCCGCAGCCGAGGCCGCCCGCTCCGGGCCCGCCCGGGGCCCCTTCTCCGTGAAAGGCAGTAGTCGGTGATCGCCTTCGTGCAAGGACCGGTGGCGGCCATCGCCTCCGGCATCGCGGTGGTCGAGGTCGGTGGGGTCGGCATGGCCGTCCAGTGCACCCCGAACACCCTGGCCGGCCTGCGGCTCGGTGAGCCCGCCCGGCTGGCCACCTCGCTGGTGGTCCGCGAGGACTCGCTGACCCTGTTCGGCTTCGCCGACGACGACGAGCGGGCCGTGTTCGAGATCCTCCAGGCCGCGCCGGGCGTGGGCCCCAAGCTGGCCCAGGCGATCCTGGGCGTGCACAGCCCCGACGCGCTGCGCGCCGCGGTGGCGGGCGGGGACGAGAAGGCGCTGGTCGCGGTGCCGGGCATCGGCAAGGCGAAGGCGGCCAAGCTGCTGCTGGAGTACAAGGACAAGCTGGGCGCCCCGCACGGCGCGGTGCCCGCGCAGAAGCCGATCGCCACCGGCCCCGCGCCGTGGAGCGAGCAGCTGCACTCCGCGCTGACCGGTCTCGGCTACGCCCCGCGCGAGGCGGACGACGCGGTCGCCGCCGTCACCCCGGAGGCGGAGGCCCAGCAGTCGCCGGACGTCGGCGCCCTGCTGCGGCTGGCCCTGCGCGGCCTCAACCGCGCCCGCTGAACTCACCCGACGACCTGCCCGTCCGTCGACACCGACACCGCAGACCCTGGAGCCCGCGAGGATGTACGACTCGGAACCCGCCGACCGGCTGGTGACCGCCGCCGCCGACGGCGAGGACCAGGCGGTCGAGGCCGCGCTGCGCCCCAAGCTGCTGGACGAGTTCATCGGCCAGGAGCGGGTGCGCGAGCAGCTGTCCCTGGTGCTCCAGGCGGCCCGCCAGCGCGGCAGCGCGCCGGACCACGTGCTGCTGAGCGGCCCGCCCGGCCTGGGCAAGACCACCCTCTCCATGATCATCGCCGCCGAGCTGGGCGCCCCGATCCGGATCACCTCCGGCCCGGCCATCCAGCACGCGGGGGACCTCGCGGCGATCCTCTCCTCGCTCACCGAGGGCGAGGTGCTCTTCCTCGACGAGATCCACCGGATGTCCCGGCCGGCCGAGGAGATGCTCTACATGGCGATGGAGGACTTCCGGGTCGACGTGATCGTCGGCAAGGGCCCGGGCGCCACCGCCATCCCCCTGGAGCTGCCGCCCTTCACCCTGGTCGGCGCCACCACCCGGGCCGGGCTGCTGCCGCCGCCGCTGCGCGACCGCTTCGGCTTCACCGGGCACATGGAGTTCTACGCCCCGGCCGAGCTCCAACGGGTGGTGCACCGCTCGGCCACGCTGCTGGACGTCGAGATAGACCCGGCCGGCGCGGCCGAGATCGCCGGGCGCTCGCGCGGCACCCCGCGCATCGCCAACCGGCTGCTGCGCCGGGTCCGCGACTACGCCCAGGTCCGGCACGACGGCGTGGTCACCCCCGCGATCGCCGCCCGGGCGCTGGACGTCTACGAGGTGGACGCCCGCGGCCTGGACCGGCTGGACCGCGCGGTGCTGAGCGCGCTGCTGCGGCTGTTCGGCGGCGGCCCGGTCGGCCTGTCGACCCTCGCCGTCGCGGTGGGGGAGGAGGCCGAGACGGTCGAGGAGGTGGCCGAGCCGTTCCTGGTCCGCGAGGGCCTGCTCGCCCGCACCCCGCGCGGCCGGATCGCCACCGCCGCGGCCTGGCAGCACCTGGGCCTGACCCCGCCGGTCCAGACCACGCGGGGCAGCGTCCCGCCCCAGCCGGAGCTGTTCCGGCCGGACGGAAGTTGACCGCTCTCGGCCGAACGGGTGAGACCCGGCCGTCGGTTCCCGCCCCCGCCCGGCGCTGTGCCCCGGGGAGGAGACGGGGGCGAACTCCCGGGAATCCGTGCAGGCGGAGGGTCGCCACTTTCGGCGGCAGGATGCGATGCTTGGCGTTGTCCGATCAGTTCGGGGTCGCCTAGACTCCGCCGGACCGCCCCTCTCACCTGACGGGCCGACCCATACCACACAGGCCGCCGGCCGGCGGCCCGTAAAGGACCCTGGCTGCAGTGAACCTCATCATCCTTCTCCTCCCGATCATCGCGATCGTGCTCATGTTCCGGTCGCAGAAGAAGCGCCAGCAGCAGCAGCAGAGCATGCAGACCTCGCTGGAGCCCGGGGCGGGAGTGCGCACCATCGGCGGCCTGTACGCCCAGGTGAAGGCGGTCAACGACGAGACCGTCGAGCTGGAGATCGCGCCCGGCGTGGTCACCCACTTCACCAAGAGCGCCATCGCGGCCGTCCTGGACCCCCAGGAGTACGACGCGATCATCAACGGTCGCCCCGCCGACGACGAGCTGTCCGAGCCGGAGGCCGAGGACACCGACGCCGCGCCGGTCGAGGACAAGCCGCTGACGCTCACCAAGGACAGCGCCGAGAAGGGCGATGTCAAGGGGGATGTCGAGGGCGGGGCTCCCGCGAGCAAGTAGTACGGCCGGGCAACCCGCCCGGTCGCGCGGCGCAGTGCCGCGAGCCCACAGGACCTCAGGGCCGCAGACCCGCCATGCCCCCGTCCCGCCACGAGCCGGACGGGGGTCCGGTCGGCGACGTGGCATGGACAGGGAGAAACGAGCAAGGTGGCAACACCCAAGTCGCGCCCGCGCGACGGCTACCCAGGGCGGGCGCTGGCCCTCATCCTGGTCGTCACCGTCGGACTGGTCGCCCTCATGTTCGGGACGGGCAACACCAAGCCCCGGCTCGGTATCGACCTCGCAGGCGGCACCAGCATCACGCTGACCGCGAAGTCGAAGGATCCCAAGGCGATCACCAAGGCGAACATGGACATCGCCGTCGGGATCATGGAGCGCCGCGTCAACGGGATGGGTGTCTCCGAGGCGGAGGTCCAGACCCAGGGCTCGGACACGATCATCGTGAACATCCCCAAGGGCGGCGACAAGCAGAACGCGGCGGACCAGGTCGGTACCACCGCCCAGCTGTTCTTCCGTCCGGTCCTGGCGGTCGCGCCGAGCGGCTTCACGCCGCCCGCGCCGCCCACCGGCACCCCGTCCGCGGGCGCCTCGGGCACCCCGAGCGCCGCCCCGTCGGGCAGCGCGACGCCCACGGCCGGCGCGAGCGGCTCCGCGAGCCACGCTCCCACCCCGTCCGCCAGCGCGAGCGCCACCAAGCAGGGCCGCTCCGTCGGTGAGGCCCTGGCCGCCGAGGGCTCCACCCCGAGCCCCGCCGCCACCGGCGTCAGCGGCACCCCGTCCGCCCCCGCCACCGGGTCGGCCGCCCCGAGCGCCCAGGCCACCCAGCCGAGCGCCGCCGACGTGAGCGCGGCGATGACCCAGGGCACCGTGCCGCCGGAGCTGGCCACCGCGTTCGCCAACCTCGACTGCACCAAGCCGGAGCAGCGCTCGACCCAGACCGGCGCCGTGGACAAGGCCGTCGTCGCCTGCTCGCAGAAGCCCGTCAAGGGCGGCTACTACGAGAAGCTGGCGCTCGGCCCCGTCGCGGTCAAGGGCTCGGACGTCTCCAAGGCCCAGCCCAGCCTCGACACCCAGACGGGTGCCGGCTGGCAGGTCCAGCTGCAGTTCAACGGCACCGGCACCGACGCCTTCACCAAGGTCACCGGCCAGCTCGCCTCCCAGACCCCGCCGAACAACCAGTTCGCGATCGTGCTGGACAACGAGGTCGTCTCGCACCCGCAGGTCAACGGCCCGATCCCCGGCGGCAGCGCCGTGATCACCGGCCAGTTCAGCCAGCCCGAGGCGCAGGACCTCTCCAACGTGCTGAGCTACGGCGCCCTGCCGCTGGAGTTCAGCAAGGGCGACGTCACCACCGTCTCCCCGGCGCTCGGCAGCGACCAGCTCAAGGCGGGTCTGATCGCCGGCGCGATCGGCATGCTGCTGGTGGTCGCCTACTCGCTGATCTACTACCGCGGCCTCGGCCTGGTCTCGATCGCCGGTCTGCTCGTCTCGGCGGCCCTGACCTACTCGATCATGAGCCTGCTCGGCGGCGGGATCGGCTTCGCGCTGAACCTGCCCGCGGTCTGCGGCGCGATCGTCGCGATCGGTATCACCGCAGACTCCTTCATCGTGTACTTCGAGCGCATCCGCGACGAGGTCCGCGACGGCGCCCCGCTGCGCCCGGCCGTCCAGCGGGCCTGGCCGCGGGCCCGACGCACCATCCTGGTCTCGGACTTCGTCTCCTTCCTCTGTGCCGCGGTGCTCTACGTGGTCTCGGTCGGCAAGGTCCAGGGCTTCGCGTTCACCCTGGGTCTGACCACCGCGCTGGACGTCGTGGTGATCTTCCTCTTCACCAAGCCGATGATCACGCTGCTGGCCCGGCGGAAGTTCTTCTCCGACGGCCACCCGTGGTCCGGCCTGGACCCGAAGCGGCTGGGCGCCCGCCCGCCGCTGCGCAGCACCCGTCGCCGTAACTCCTCCTCTGCCGCCGTGAAGGAGGCCTGACACCGTGTCGCGCTTCTCCAATCTGGGCCACCGGCTCTACCAGGGCGAGGTCAGCTTCGACTTCGTCGGGCGCCGCAAGCTCTGGTACTCGATCTCCGGCGTGATCGTGCTGATCGCGGCGATCGGCCTGGCGATGGGCCTGCACCTGGGCATCGAGTTCAAGGGCGGCTCGGTCTACACCGTGACCAAGCCGGGCCTGTCGGTCTCCCAGGCCCAGGACACCGCCGACGGGATCGTCTCCTCGCACCCGCTGGTGCAGTCGACGGACAGCAACAAGATCCGCATCCAGGTCAGCAGCGACGAGACGAAGAGCTCGGACGAGATCCGTTCGCAGCTCTCGCAGAAGCTCGGCGTGCCGCTGGACACCGTCGAGGCCCAGGTGATCGGCCCCAGCTGGGGCAAGCAGATCTCCAACAAGGCGCTCACCGGCCTGGTCGTCTTCATGGTCCTGGTGACGGTCTACCTGGCGATCGCCTTCGAGTGGCGGATGGCGGTGGCCGCCCTGGTCGCCCTCATCCACGACCTCCTGATCACCATCGGCGTCTACGCCCTGGTGGGCTTCGAGGTCACCCCCGGTACGGTGATCGGCTTCCTGACCATCCTCGGGTACTCGCTCTACGACACGGTCGTCGTCTTCGACACCGTGAAGGAGAACGCCAAGGGGATCACCAAGCAGAACAAGCTCACCTACAGCGAGGCGGCCAACGCGGGCCTCAACCAGACCCTGGTGCGCTCGCTCAACACCACCGTGGTGGCGCTGCTGCCGGTCGCCGCGCTGCTGTTCATCGGTGGCGGCCTGCTGGGCGCCGGCACCCTGAACGACATCTCGCTCGCGCTGTTCATCGGCCTCGCGGCCGGTGCCTACTCCTCGATCTGCGTCGCCACCCCGCTGCTGGCGCAGCTCAAGGAGGAGCAGCCGGAGATGAAGGCGCTGCGCAAGCGCGTCCTGCAGCACCGGGCCGCCGCGGCGGCCAAGGGCGAGGGCACCGACGCGACGGCGACCGACGAGGGCCCGGAGGACGACGAGCCTGCGGGTATGGTCGGTCAGCGCGGCCGGTCGGCCGGCACCACCCGTGCCAAGGGCCGTCCGTCCACCAAGCGCTGAACCGCACCCGACCCTGAGGACAGAACACCGTGACCACCGCCGACACCGCACTGGCCGAGCTGCTGAACAGCCGGATCCGGGACGTCCCGGACTACCCGAAGCCGGGTGTGCTGTTCAAGGACATCGCGCCGCTGCTCGCCGACGCCGAGGCCTTCGGCGCCCTCACCCGGGCGCTGGCGGACCGGGCGCTGGAGCTCGGGGCGACCAAGGTGGTGGGCCTGGAGGCGCGCGGCTTCGTGCTGGCGGCTCCGGCGGCCTTCGCGGCCGGGCTCGGCTTCGTGCCGGTCCGCAAGGCCGGGAAGCTGCCCGGCGAGGTGTTCCGGCGCTCGTACGAGCTGGAGTACGGCTCGGCGACGCTGGAGGTGCAGTGCGACGCCTTCACGCCCGGTGAGCGGGTGCTGGTGGTGGACGACGTGCTGGCCACCGGTGGCACCATCGGTGCCTCGCTGGACCTGGTGAAGGAGGCCGGCGCCGAGCTGGCGGGCGTCGTGGTGCTGATGGAGCTGGGCTTCCTGGACGGCCGCGAGCGGCTGGCCGGGCACCTGGGCGACGCCCCGCTGGAGACGCTGGTCACGGTCTGAGGGGCAGGACGGAAGGACGGCGGTCGGATCATCCGACCGCCGTCCTTCCGTTTCCGGGCCCGGCCCGATGAACACCGGGCCGCCCGGCTCGGTACCATGAAGATTCATCCCCTCCCGGTAGTGCCCGGACCGCACGGGCCTCGGCGGGGGTCGGCCCCGGTGCCCCGAGGAGTGTCCTTGCCCGACGAGGTTGTGCCCACGGCCGCAGCGGCCGCCCCCGAGAACCACCCCACGCCCTCGGGGGCCACCCCGGCACGCCCGGCGCCGGCCTCCTCGCGCCAGCTCGCCCCGCTCGGCCGCGGCTCCGGCAGCGGCGGCGGGATGCGCGCCCGGCTGGCCCGCCTCGGCGGCCAGCGCTCCAGCGTGCTCAACCCCGTCCTGGAGCCGCTGTTCCGCTCGATCCGGGCGAACGACCCCAAGGCCGACCCGGCGCTGCTGCGCGACATCGAGCGCGCCTACGCCGTCGCCGAGAAGTGGCACCGCGGGCAGAAGCGCAAGAGCGGCGACCCGTACATCACCCACCCGCTGGCGGTCGCGACCATCCTGGCCGAGCTCGGCATGGACGCCGCGACCCTGATGGCGGGGCTGCTGCACGACACCGTCGAGGACACCGACTACGGCCTGGAGACCCTGCGCAAGGACTTCGGCGACTCGGTGGCCCTGCTGGTCGACGGCGTCACCAAGCTGGACCGGGTCAAGTTCGGCGAGGCCGCGCAGGCCGAGACCGTCCGCAAGATGGTCGTGGCGATGGCCAAGGACCCCCGGGTCCTGGTGATCAAGCTCGCCGACCGCCTGCACAACATGCGCACCATGCGCTACCTCAAGCGGGAGAAGCAGGAGAAGAAGGCCCGCGAGACGCTGGAGATCTACGCCCCGCTGGCGCACCGGCTGGGCATGAACACCATCAAGTGGGAGCTGGAGGACCTCGCCTTCGCGATCCTCTACCCCAAGATGTACGACGAGATCGTCCGGCTGGTCGCCGAGCGCGCCCCCAAGCGGGACGAGTACCTGGCGACCGTCATCGACCAGGTCCAGGCGGACCTGCGCGGCGCCCGGATCACCGCCTCCGTCACCGGCCGGCCGAAGCACTACTACTCGGTCTACCAGAAGATGATCGTCCGGGGCCGGGACTTCGCCGAGATCTACGACCTGGTGGGCATCCGGGTCCTGGTCGACACCGTCCGCGACTGCTACGCGGCGCTGGGCACCATCCACGCGCGGTGGAACCCGGTGCCGGGGCGGTTCAAGGACTACATCGCGATGCCCAAGTTCAACATGTACCAGTCGCTGCACACCACGGTGATCGGTCCGGGCGGCAAGCCCGTCGAACTCCAGATCCGCACCTTCGACATGCACCGGCGGGCCGAGTACGGCATCGCCGCGCACTGGAAGTACAAGCAGCGCGCCGTCGCCGGGGCCTCCAAGATCCGCACCGACACCCCGACCCAGGTCCGCAAGGACGACAAGGCCGGCGCCGTCAACGAGATGGCCTGGCTGCGACAGCTGCTGGACTGGCAGAAGGAGACCGCCGACCCGGGCGAGTTCCTGGAGTCGCTGCGCTTCGACCTGGCCAGCAACGAGGTCTTCGTCTTCACCCCCAAGGGTGACGTGATAGCCCTGCCGGCCGGCTCGACCCCGGTCGACTTCGCCTTCGCGGTGCACACCGAGGTCGGCTACCGGACCATAGGGGCCCGGGTCAACGGCCGTCTGGTGCCGCTGGAGTCGACCCTGGAGAACGGCGACGCCGTCGAGGTGTTCACCTCCAAGGCGGAGAACGCCGGACCCTCCCGGGACTGGCTGGGCTTCGTCAAGTCCCCGCGCGCCCGCAACAAGATCCGCGCCTGGTTCTCCAAGGAGCGCCGCGAGGAGGCGATCGAGCACGGCAAGGAGGCGATCGTCCGGGCGATGCGCAAGCAGGGCCTGCCGATCCAGCGGATCCTGACCGGCGACTCGCTGGTCACCCTGGCCCACGAGATGCGCTACCCCGACATCTCCTCGCTCTACGCCGCCATCGGCGAGGGGCACGTCGCCGCGCAGAACATCGTCCAGAAGCTGGTCCAGGCGCTCGGCGGCGAGGAGGGGGCCACCGAGGACCTCGCCGAGACGGCCACGCCGACCCACGACAACCGGCGGGCCGTGCGCCGCCGGGCCAAGGGCGACCCCGGCGTGATCGTCAAGGGCGTCGAGGACGTCTGGGTCAAGCTGTCCCGCTGCTGCACCCCGGTGCCGGGTGACCCGATCGTCGGCTTCGTCACCCGCGGCAACGGCGTCTCGGTGCACCGCGCCGACTGCGTCAACGTGGAGTCGCTGAGCCAGCAGCCCGAGCGGATGATCGACGTCGAGTGGGCGGCGACCCAGTCCTCGGTCTTCCTGGTGGCCATCCAGGTCGAGGCGCTGGACCGCTCCCGGCTGCTCTCGGACGTCACCCGGGTGCTCTCCGACCAGCACGTCAACATCCTGTCGGCGGCGGTCCAGACCTCCCGGGACCGGGTGGCGATGAGCCGCTTCACCTTCGAGATGGGCGACCCGAAGCACCTGGGCCACGTGCTCAAGGCGGTCCGCGGCGTCGAGGGCGTGTACGACGTCTACCGGGTCACCTCGGCCCGCAAGTAGCCGCAGCGCACGAGGAAGGCCCCCGGGGAGCTCCCCGGGGGCCTTCCTCGTGCAGTGCACTCAAGTGCACTGAGCGGGCTCAGCGGGCCGGAATCAGCCGCTGAACTCCTCCTGGCTCCGGTGGGCCTGCTCCAGCAGGGTCTCCACACCGGAGAGCTCGGCCTCCAGCTTGGCGACCTTGCCGGCGTTGCCCGCCGAGCGGGCCTTGTCCAGGTCGGCCCGGAGCTTGTCGGCCTTCGCCTCGAACAGGCCCACCATGCCGGCCGCGCGGGCCTTGGCCTCCGGGTTGGAGCGCTTCCACTCGCTGTCCTCGGCCTCGCGGATGGCCCGCTCGACCGCGTTCAGCCGGCCGTCCAGCTTCGGACGGATGTCGCGCGGGACGTGGCCGATGGCCTCCCAGCGCTCGTTGACCTCGCGCAGC
Organism: Kitasatospora sp. NPDC001309; assembly: GCF_042896295.1. Taxonomy (NCBI): domain Bacteria; kingdom Bacillati; phylum Actinomycetota; class Actinomycetes; order Kitasatosporales; family Streptomycetaceae; genus Kitasatospora; species Kitasatospora sp. NPDC001309. The sequence continues at coordinate 95,520 of NZ_JBIAXC010000027.1, forward strand.
GCGGCCTTGGCGGCCTTGAGGTCGGTGATCGGCAGGATCGCCTCGGCCTCGGTGGCCAGCGCCTCCTTGAGCTTCTGGTTCTCCACCTGCTCGGCGTCGCGCTCGCTGAACACCGCGGAACGGGCCTGGAAGAACACGTCCTGGGCGCCGCGGAACCGCGCCCACAGCTCGTCCTCGACGTCCCGCTGCGCCCGGCCGGCGGACTTCCAGCGCGCCATCAGGTCGCGGTAGGCGGCCGCGGTGCTGCCCCAGTCGCTGGACGAGGAGAGCGCCTCGGCCTCGGAGACCAGCGCTTCCTTGGTCTGCCGGGCGTGCTCGCGCTCGGCGTCCAGGGTGGCGAAGTGCGCCTTGCGGTGCTTGGAGAAGACCGAGCGGGCGTGCGAGAAGCGGTGCCACAGCTCGTCGTCGCTCTTGCGGTCCAGCCGCGGCAGGCCCTTCCAGGTGTCCACCAGGGCGCGCAGCCGGTCCCCGGCCTCCCGCCACTGGGTGGACTCGGCGAGCTGCTCGGCCTCGGAGACCAGCGCCTCCTTGGCGGTGCGGGTCTCGTCCTGGGCCTTGGCGCGGGCGGCCTTGCGCTCCTCCCGCCGGCTCTCGATCTCACCGGTGAGCGTGTCCAGGCGCTTGGCCAGCGCGTCCAGGTCGCCGACCGCGTGTCCCTCGGTGACCTGGGCGCGGAGGTGCTCCAGCGCGGTCTGGGCGTCCTTGGCGGCCAGGTCGGTGGTGCGCACCCGCTTCTCCAGCAGGCCGATCTCCACCTCGATGCCCTGGTACTTGCGCTCGAAGTAGGCGAGGGCCTCCTCGGGCGAGCCGGCCTGCCAGGAACCCACGACGCGTTCGCCGTCCGCCGTCCTGACGTACACCGTGCCCTGCTCGTCCACACGGCCCCACGGGTCGCTGCTCATAGCGCGTCCTCCACATGACGTCGCGCCCGCTCCGGGGCGGCGCACGACCGTCGTCCACAGTTGATGTGCGGCGGACCGATGAGTCCGCCGTCCCCGTCCGCCGTGCCTTGCTGCCGAGGGTGACGGCTAGGCGGGTCCGGGCACCCTATACAACGCCAACATAGGCGACCAGGACCGGTGCTGTCCGCATCCGGGCCGGGCGATTTCGGTCCGGGACCGGGCGGGGGGCGCTGCGCGCGCCCGCCGCCGGTGGTCCCGGGTTCGGTCAACCCTTGGACACCGTAACCGAGTTGAGGGTGACGTCGGCCATCGGGTGGCCGTCGCCGGCGCCCTCCAGGGTGCCCGCGGCGGCGATCTTCTGGACCACGTCCAGGCCGCCGGTGATCTTGCCGAACGGGGTGTAGTTCGGCGGCAGCTGGGTGTCCTTGTAGACCAGGAAGAACTGGCTGCCGTTGGTGCCCGGGCCCGCGTTGGCCATCGCCACGGTGCCCGCCGGGTAGGTCGCGCCGGTCAGGTTCTCGTCCGCGAACTGGTAGCCGGGGCCGCCCGAACCCTTGGCGGTCGGGTCGCCGCACTGGAGCACGAAGATGCCGTCGGTGGTGAGCCGGTGGCACTTGGTGTGGTCGAAGTACTGCTCGCCCGCCAGGAAGTTGAACGAGTTCACGGTGTGCGGGGCCTTGGCCGCGTCCAGCGTGACGGTGACCTTGCCGCAGTTGCTGTCCAGCGACATGGTGTACGAGGCACCCTTGTCGATCGACATGGCCGGCTCGGCCTTGAACTGCTTGCCGTTGGGCGAGCCCGCCGCCGGGGCGGCGCAGCCCTCGACCGGCTTGCGGGTCGGGGTGGCGGCCGGGTCGGCCTGGGCCGGGTCGCTCTGGCTCGGCGCGGCCTGCGGGGTGGCGGCGGCCGAGGTGCCCTTGTCCTTGTCGGAGCTGAACGCGCCGCCGGCGAAGAGCCCGCCGCCGGCCAGCACCACCACCGCGAGCGAGGCGCCCAGGATCGTGTTGCGGCGCCGCCGGGCGGAGGCCGCCTCGGCCCGGCGCTGCATCTGGCGCTCGTACTTCTCGCGGGCGAGCTGCCGCCGCCGCTGTTCGCTGCTGACCACCGGCCGTGTCTCCTGAGCATGTGCGGGAAAAGTGGATGGGTTCCGGAGCGGATCATCGCACCCATCGGCGGCCAAGTGTAGGGACCGGGCCCGTAAGGACGCGGTGAACCTGTCGTGGCCCCGGCCCGCCACCGCCTATCTGGTTCGCAACCGGACCCGGACCGCCGGTAGGCTTCCCTTACGTCATCACTACTGGTAGCCACCGCAGCCCACCGCCGCACCCACCCGAAGGACGCGCGTGTTCATCGCCGGATTCCCCGCTGGAGCCTGGGGCACCAACTGCTACCTGGTCGCGCCGGCGGCGGGCGAGGAGTGCGTCATCGTCGACCCCGGGCACCAGGCCGCGCAGGGCGTCGAGGAGCTCATCCGTGAGCACCGGCTCAAGCCCGTCGCCGTCCTGCTCACCCACGGCCACATCGACCACGTCGCCTCCGTGGTCCCGGTCTGCGGCGCCCGCGGCGTCCCGGCCTGGATCCACCCCGAGGACCGGTACATGATGTCCGACCCGGAGAAGGCGCTCGGCCGTTCCCTGGGCACCCAGTTGATGGGCGAGCTCACCGTCGGGGAGCCCGACGACGTGCGCGAGCTCACCGACGGCAGCGTGCTGGAGCTGGCCGGCCTGCGGCTCACCGTGGACCACGCCCCGGGCCATACCGGGGGGTCGGTGACCTTCCGGACGCCCGGTGCCGAGGACCTCCCCCCGGTGCTGTTCTCGGGCGACCTGCTGTTCGCCGGCTCCATCGGGCGTACCGACCTCCCGGGCGGGGACGGCGAAGCGATCATGCGCTCGCTGGCCCGGGTGTGCCTGCCCCTCGACGACTCCACCGTGGTCCTCTCCGGCCACGGCGGTCAGACCACCATCGGCCGCGAGCGCGCCACCAACCCCTACCTCCGACAGGCAGCGGGGGCGGCCGGCGCCCCGGCTTTCCCGCGACGAGGAATGTGACGGAAGAGAAGTTGAGCACCTTCACCGCCCCCAAGGGCACCTACGACCTGCTGCCCCCCAGCTCCGGGACCTTCCTGGCGATCCGCGAGCGCATCGCCGCGCCCGCCCGCCGGGCCGGTTACGGCTACGTCGAGACCCCGGTCTTCGAGGACGTGAAGCTGTTCTCCCGCGGTGTCGGCGAGTCCACCGACATCGTCTCCAAGGAGATGTACACCCTCACCACCAAGGGCGGCGACGAGCTCGCGCTGCGCCCCGAGGGCACCGCCTCGGTGCTGCGCGCCGCGCTCCAGGCCAACCTGCACAAGCAGGGCAACCTGCCGGTCAAGCTCTGGTACTCCGGCTCGTACTACCGCTACGAGCGCGCCCAGAAGGGCCGCTACCGCCAGTTCTCCCAGGTCGGCGCGGAGGCGATCGGCGCCGAGGACCCGGCGCTGGACGCCGAGCTGATCATCCTGGCCGACGACGCCTTCCGCGCGCTGGGCCTGAGCGACTACTCGCTGCTGCTCAACAGCCTCGGCGACAAGCAGTGCCGCCCGGTCTACCGCGCCGCCCTGATCGAGTTCCTCTCCGGCCTGGACCTGGACGAGGAGACCCGCCGCCGTGCGGAGATCAACCCGCTGCGCGTGCTGGACGACAAGCGCGAGTCGGTGCAGGAGCAGCTGGTCGGCGCGCCGATGCTGCGCGACTTCCTGTGCGAGGAGTGCAAGGCGTACGACGAGAAGGTGCGCGAGCTGCTCACCGCCGCCGGCGTCGCCTTCGTCGACGACCCGAAGCTGGTCCGCGGCCTGGACTACTACACCCGCACCACCTTCGAGTTCGTGCACAACGGCCTCGGCGCCCAGTCCGCGATCGGCGGCGGCGGCCGCTACGACGGCCTGTCCGAGATGATCGGCGGCCCGGCGCTGCCGTCCGTCGGCTGGGCGCTCGGCGTGGACCGCACCTACCTGGCCCTGGAGGCCGAGGGCGTCGCCCTCGACCTGCCGCCCGCCACCTCCGTCTACGCCGTCGCGCTCGGCGAGGAGGCCAAGAACCTGCTGTTCGCCAAGGTGGTCGAGCTGCGCCGGGCCGGCGTCGCCACCGACCTCGCCTTCGGCGTCAAGAGCATCAAGAACGCCATGAAGTCCGCCGACCGGTCCGGCGCCCGCTTCGCCCTGATCGCCGGTGACCGGGACCTCGCCGAGGGCGTCGTCCAGCTCAAGGACATGAGCACCGGCGAGCAGTCCCCCGTCGCCCTCGACGCACTCGTCACCACCTTGAAGGAGAAGCAGCTGTGATCCGCACGCACGACGCGGGCACGCTCCGCCCGGAGCACGCAGGCACCACCGTCACCCTGGCCGGCTGGGTCGCCCGCCGCCGCGACCACGGCGGCGTCGCCTTCATCGACCTGCGCGACGCCTCCGGCACCGTGCAGATCGTGGTCCGCGACCTCGACTCGGTGCACGGCCTGCGCGCCGAGTACTGCGTCAAGGTCGTCGGCGACGTCCGGGTCCGCCCCGAGGGCAACGAGAACCCGGACATCCCGACCGGCGCGGTCGAGGTCGTCGTCAGCGACATCGAGGTGCTCTCCGAGGCCGCCCCGCTGCCGTTCCCGGTCGCCGAGTACGAGCCGGGCACGGTCAACGAGGAGGTCCGGCTGCGCTACCGCTACCTGGACCTGCGCCGCGAGGGCCCGGCCAAGGGCCTGCGGCTGCGCTCGAAGGTCAACAACATCATCCGCCGGGTGATGGAGGAGAACGACTTCCTCGACATCGAGACGCCGTACCTCACCCGCTCCACCCCCGAGGGCGCCCGCGACTTCCTCGTCCCGGTCCGCCTGCAGCCCGGCCACTGGTACGCCCTGCCGCAGTCGCCCCAGCTGTTCAAGCAACTGCTGATGGTGGCCGGCATGGAGCGGTACTACCAGATCGCCCGCTGCTTCCGCGACGAGGACTTCCGCGCCGACCGCCAGCCGGAGTTCACCCAGCTGGACATCGAGGCCTCCTTCGTCGACCAGGAGGACATCCTGGCCCTCGGCGAGAAGATCGTCGGCTCGATCTGGCGCGAGGTCCACGGCTACGAGATCCCGAACCCGCTGCCGCGGATGACCTACGCGGACGCCATGGGCCGCTACGGCTCCGACAAGCCGGACGTCCGCTTCGGCCAGGAACTCACCGACCTCACCGAGTACTTCAAGGGCACCGAGTTCCGCGTCTTCCAGGCCCCGTACGTCGGTGCCGTGGTCATGCCGGGCGGCGCCTCGCAGCCGCGCAAGCAGCTGGACGCCTGGCAGGACTGGGCCAAGGCGCGCGGCGCCAAGGGCCTCGCCTACGTGCTGATCGATGGCGAGACCGGCGAGCTGCGCGGCCCGGTCGCCAAGAACCTCTCCGCGGAGCACCTGGCCGGCCTCGCCGCCGCGGCCGGTGCCAAGAACGGCGACGCGGTCTTCTTCGCGGCCGGCAAGGAGCGCCCCTCGCAGGAGCTGCTCGGCGCTGCCCGCCTGGAGATCGGCCGCCGCTGCGAGCTGATCGACGAGTCCCAGTGGGCCTTCCTCTGGGTCGTCGACTTCCCGATGTTCGAGCCGATCGAGGACGACAAGGGCCAGTTCCAGGGCTGGCACGCGGTGCACCACCCGTTCACCGCCCCGACCGCGGAGTCGCTGGACACCTTCGACACCGACCCGGGCGCGGCCCTGTCCAACGCCTACGACCTGGTCCTCAACGGCTCGGAGCTGGGCGGCGGTTCGATCCGTATCCACCAGCGGGACGTCCAGAAGCGGGCGTTCGACGCGATCGGCCTGTCCGAGGAGGAGGCGGCCTCGCAGTTCGGCTTCCTGCTGGACGCCTTCAACTACGGCCCGCCGCCGCACGGCGGGGTCGCCTTCGGCCTCGACCGGATCGTCACGCTGCTCGGCGGCTACGACACCATCCGCGACGTCATCGCCTTCCCGAAGACGTCCACCGGTGGTGACCCGCTGACCGGCGCGCCGACCCCGATCACCCCGGCCCAGCGCCGCGAGGCCGGCGTGGACGCCCAGCCCAAGGTCCGCGAGGACGCCAAGCCCGAGGCGCAGCCCAAGAGCTGACGCCTCGTCATACGCGCTAACCTGCAACGGCCCCGGACGGTCCACCCACCGTCCGGGGCCGGTCCACAACGTGGTGTGACACAGGGAGGGTTGACTCGATGCAGGTCACCACGAGAGTCGAATGTCCGCAGGACGCCCCGGCGACCAGGCGCGTGCTCATGGCCGCGTTCCCCGGGCCGGACGAGGCGGACCTGGTGGATGCGCTGCGCCGCGACCCGGCCTGGCTGCCCGGGCTGTCGCTGGTCGCGGTCGACGACGGCGGGCTGGTGATCGGCCACGCCCTGCTGACCCGGCTGCGGGTCGGTGACGGCGGCGGGGCCGGTGACGCGCTGGCGCTCGCGCCGGTGGCGGTGGCGCCCGAGTGGCAGCGCCGGGGCGTCGGCGAACTCGTCGTCCGGGCGGCGCTGGCGGCCGCCGAGGAGGCGGGGGAGAAGCTGGTGGTGGTGCTCGGCGATCCCGGGTACTACGGACGGTTCGGCTTCATCCCGGCCGGGCGGCACGAGGTCTCCGGCCCGTTCGAGGTGCCGGAGGCGTACTTCCAGGTGCTGCCGCTGGCGGCGTACGACGGCGACCCGCGCGGGCTGTGCCGCTACCCGGAGCCCTTCGTCGCGGTCTAGCGGACGTCTCGGGGGCGTCCCGCGATCCGGTTCGCCCCTTCCTCCGGTCCGACCTGCGGGGTCACCGTTCTGCGCCTACGGTGAAGGGTCATCGGCAGTAGTCGGACGGAGGACCCGAGAGTGGCCAAGGGGCAGCAGCGGACCGCGAAGCCGGAACGACTGGCGAAGAAGCCGTACGAGCGGGAACTGCTGCGGCTGCAGCAGGAGCTTGTGAAGCTCCAGGAGTGGGTGCGGGTCGAGGGCGCCCGCCTGGTGGTGGTCTTCGAGGGGCGGGACGCGGCCGGCAAGGGCGGGGCGATCAAGCGGGTGACGGAGTACCTGAACCCGCGCATCGCCCGGGTCGCGGCGCTGCCCACCCCGACCGAGCGGCAGAAGACCCAGTGGTACTTCCAGCGGTACGTCGAACAGCTCCCGGCGGCCGGGGAGATCGTGCTGTTCGACCGCAGCTGGTACAACCGGGCCGGGGTCGAGCGGGTGATGGGCTTCTGCAGCGACGAGGAGTACTGGCAGTTCCTGCACCAGTGCCCGACCTTCGAGCAGATGCTGATCGAGGCGGGCATCCTGCTGCGCAAGTACTGGTTCTCGGTCAGTGACACCGAGCAGGAGCAGCGGTTCCGGGACCGGCTGGAGGACCCGATGAAGCGCTGGAAGCTCTCCCCGATGGACGTGGAGTCGATCACCCACTGGGAGGACTACTCGCGGGCCAAGGACGAGATGTTCGTCTACACCGACATCCCGCAGTCGCCCTGGCACGTGGTGGAGAGCGACGACAAGCGGCGGGCCCGGATCAACATGATCGCCCACCTGCTCTCCACCGTCCCGTACCACGAGGTCGCCCCGCCGCGGATCGAGCTGCCGCCCCGCCCGGCCCCGCACGGCTACCAGCGGCCCCCGCGCGACCTGCAGAAGTACGTCCCGGACCACGCCGCCGGGCTGCGGTAGCCGGCATCGCGCGGGGGCGGCCCTGTCGGCGGGCTCAACTAGGCTTCCGGTGTGGACGAACCGGACCTCTTCACCGCCGCCGCCGAGGAACTCCAGGCCAGGGAGCCCGGCCGGGCCCCGCTGGCCGTACGGATGCGCCCGCGCACCCTGGACGAGGTGGCCGGGCAGCGGCAGCTGCTGAAGCAGGGCTCGCCGCTGCGCCGGCTGGTGGCGGGCTCCCGCGGGCCGGCCGCCACCAGCTCGGTGATCCTCTGGGGGCCGCCCGGCACCGGCAAGACCACCCTGGCCCACGTGATCAGCCAGGCCGTGGAGGGCCGCTTCGTCGAGCTCTCCGCGATCACTGCCGGGGTCAAGGAGGTCCGGGCGGTGATCGACGGCGCCCGGCGGGCGGTCGGCATGTCCGGCCGGGAGACGGTGCTGTTCCTGGACGAGATCCACCGCTTCTCCAAGGCCCAGCAGGACTCGCTGCTGCCCGCCGTGGAGAACCGCTGGGTCACCCTGATCGCGGCGACCACCGAGAACCCGTACTTCTCGGTGATCTCCCCGCTGCTGTCCCGTTCGCTGCTGCTCACCCTGGAGTCGCTCACCGACGATGACGTCCGGGCGCTGCTGCGCCGGGCGGTGGAGGACGAGCGCGGCCTGGAGGGCGCGCTGGAGCTGACCCCGGAGGCCGAGGACCACCTGGTGCGGCTCGCCGGCGGGGACGCCCGGCGGGCGCTGACCACGCTGGAGGCGGCGGCCGGGGCGGCGCTGGAGAAGGGCGAGCCGAGCATCTCGCTGGCCACCACCGAGACCGCCGTGAACCAGGCGGCGGTGCGCTACGACAAGGACGGCGACCAGCACTACGACGTGGCCAGTGCGCTGATCAAGTCGATCCGCGGCAGCGACGTGGACGCCACGCTGCACTACCTGGCCCGGATGATCGAGGCGGGGGAGGACCCGCGGTTCATCGCCCGGCGGCTGATGATCTCGGCCAGCGAGGACGTCGGCCTGGCCGACCCGACGGCGCTGCAGACGGCGGTGGCGGCGGCCCAGGCGGTGGCGCTGATCGGCTTCCCGGAGGCCCGGATCATCCTGTCCCAGGCGGCGATCGCGCTGGCGCTGGCGCCCAAGTCCAACTCGGCCTACCTGGCGATCGACGCGGCGCTGGCGGACGTGCGGCAGGGGCTGGCCGGGGCCGTCCCGCCGCACCTGCGGGACGCCCACTACGGCGGCGCGGGCAAGCTCGGGCACGGCCAGGGCTACCAGTACCCGCACGACCTGCCGGAGGGCATCGCCACCCAGCAGTACGCGCCGGACTCGGTGCACGGCCGGGAGTACTACCGGCCGAACCGGCGCGGCGGCGAGGTGCGGTACGCGGACACCGTGGACTGGACGCGCGGGCGGCTGCGGGGCGAGCGCCGGAGCGCCGAGAAGCAGGCGGACAGGGCTGAGAGGAAGGCTGGGGAGGCCGGGGAGGCGCCCGGGGAAGAGGGCGCGTGATCCACCGGTATACTCAGTCGGAGTGCCAAGTCCCGGGACGGCGGCGGGGGAGACCCCACCGACCGGCCGCACCAGCGGGACATCGGCCGTAGGCCTCCTCCGGGAGGCCCGCACCAGGAGCGTCGCGCACCGTTTCGGTGTCGCGGACGGCCCGGTTTTCCGGGCCCTCCGTGTGACCAGCACTTCATGTGCCCGGCTCCGGAGAGCGGCTGATCCCTTCGCGCAGGCGTCGGGGTTATCTCCGGGTCGCGACATGCGACCTCCGTCAACACCTGGTGAAAGCCGTATTCGTAAGCAAGGAAGGTTTGGTTCATGGCGAACCAGAAGCGTCCCAAGGTCAAGATCGCGCGTGCGCTCGGCGTGCCGCTGACCCCGAAGTCCGTCAAGTACTTCGAGGCCCGCCCGTACCCGCCCGGCCAGCACGGCCGTGGTCGCAAGCAGAACTCGGACTACAAGGTCCGTCTGCTCGAGAAGCAGCGTCTGCGCGCCCAGTACGACCTGAGCGAGAAGCAGATGGCCCGCGCGTTCGACCGCGCGAAGAAGGCCGAGGGCAAGACCGGTGAGGCGCTTGTCGCCGACCTGGAGACCCGTCTGGACTCCCTGGTCCTGCGTTCGGGCATCGCCCGCACCATCTACCAGGCCCGCCAGATGGTCGTCCACGGCCACATCGAGGTCAACGGCGGCAAGGTCAACAAGCCGTCGTTCCAGATGAAGCCGGGCTTCGTGGTCACCGTCCGCGAGCGCTCCAAGGAGAAGGTCCCCTTCCAGGTCGCCCGTGAGGGTGGCTACGCGGGTGAGGGCCAGACCCCGAAGTACCTCGAGGTCAACCTGAAGGCCCTGGCCTTCCGCCTGGACCGTGCGCCGCAGCGCAAGGAGGTCCCGGTGATCTGTGACGAGCAGCTGGTCGTCGAGTACTACTCGCGCTGACCCGCGCTCGGTTCGCAGTTCGCCGAACCGGCAGCGAGCCCCCGTCGCCTTTCGAGGCGGCGGGGGCTCGTCCCTTTTCCGGTGCCGGTCGGCCCTCCGGCTACAGCTCCGCGCCGGTCATCGCGGCGGCCAGCCGCAGGTGCGGGCGGGCCTCCTCGCCGCGGCCCTGGCGCTCCAGGGTGCGGCCGAGCATCAGCCGGGCGTAGTCCTCGGCCGGGTCGAGGTCGAGGATCCGGCGCAGTTCGGCCTCGGCGCGGCCGAGCTGGGCGGAGTGGAAGTAGCTGCGGGCCAGCAGCAGCCGGACCGAGAGGTTGGCCGGCTCCTCGGCCAGCACGCCTTCCAGCATGCGGGCGGCGTCGCTGTACGCCTTGGACTCGAAGTAGAAGTTCGCGAGGCGGTACTCGTCGTGGACGGCCATGGTGCTCCTTCCGGGTGGATCCTTGCCTCCTCAAGCAATCCGCAAGCTTCAGCTATTCCGCACCGGCGCCGGGGCCGGTGCGGGCGGCACCGAACAGGGTCCGGGGCCGGGTTCCGGGCCGCCCGGCGCGCCCCCGTCGCCGAGCGCCCGGCCGACCGCGGCGTCCAGGTCCAGCCGCCCGCCCACCAGGTAGCAGTCCTCGTACTCCTGCTCGGTGAGCCCGGCCCGGGCGCGCTCGGCGCACTCCTGGTGGGTGCCGAAGAAGGAGCGGGACCCCAGGAAGGGGTTGCCGACCGCGCGCCAGATCCGGTGCGCCGCGCCCTGCAGCACCCGGGCCTCGCACAGGGCGGCCGGCTCGCCCGGCGAGGGCGGCTCGGTCTCCAGCAGTGCCAGCAGGTCGATCCCCAGCACGATGCCGAGCAGGTCGTGGAAGCGGTGGTTCAGCCGGACGCACTCGCGGGCCAGCACGCGGGCCGGCTGGACGGCGCCGTCCAGGAAGTGCGAGTACGCCATCGCGTACAGCACGTAGCCGTACGCCCACTGCTCGCCGTGCTCCTCGCACACCTCGCGGGCCTGGCCGAACCAGAGCTCGGCGCTGTCCGGATCGCCCTGGAACAGGTAGGCGAGGCCCAGCTCGACCATCGCCATCACCACGTTGCTGTTGAGCTCGCCGATGGTCCGGTAGTGCCAGAGCGCCTCCTCGAACAGCTCGGCGGCGCGCTCCGGGTCGTCACCGATCAGGGCGGCGCAGCCCTGGCGGTGGACGGCGTAGGCGAGGGCCCGGTCGTCGCCGGTGTCCAGGGCCTGGCGGCGGCACTCCTCCAGGGCGGGGCGGGCGACGCCGAGGTCGCCCTGGAGGGTGGCCATGTAGCCGGTCACCCAGAGGGCCTTTGCCCGGACCTCGGTGGGCTCGCGGTCCAGGGCGAGCGCGCGGTCCAGCCAGTGCCGGCCCTCGCCGAGGTGGCCGCAGCCGACCCAGTAGAACCACAGGGTGCCGGCCAGCAGCAGGGCGATCTGCTCCTCGCCGGGCTCGGCGAGGCAGAACTCCAGCGCGGCGCGCAGGTTGGCGTGGGCGAGCAGGGTGCGCTCGGCGGTCTCGGCCTGCCGGGGGCCGAACCACTCGACCTCGCCCCAGGTGGCCACGCCCAGGTACCAGTCCCGGTGGCGGCGCAGCAGCCGGTGCTCCTCGCCGGCGGCGCGCAGCCAGTGGCCGCCGTACTCGCGCAGGGTGTCCAGCAGGCGGAAGCGGACGCCGAAGGCGCTGTCCTCGCGCAGTACCACCGACTTGGCGACGAGTTCGTCGAGCAGGTCGAGCACGTCCTCGGGCTCGATGCCCTCGCCGGCGCAGACGTACTCGGTGGCCTCCAGGTCGAAACTGCCGGCGAAGACCGACAGGCGGGCCCAGAGTAAACGTTCCTGCACTGTGCAGAGCTCGTGACTCCAGCCGATCGTGGTGCGCAGCGTCTGGTGTCTGGGCAGGGCCGTCCGGGAGCCGCCGGTGAGCAGCCGGAAGCGGTCGTCCAGCCGGGCCGTGATCTGCTCCACCGACAGCGCGCGCAGCCGTCCGGCGGCCAGCTCCACGGCCAGCGGGATGCCGTCGAGCCGACGGCAGAGCAGGCCGACCGCCTCCGCGTTCGCCTCCGTCACCGCGAAGGACGGCAGGACGGCCCGCGCCCGGTCGGCGAACAGCCGCACCGCGTCCGGCAGCGGGGCCGGGGCGTCCGGCCGCTCCTGCGGCGGGTCGACCGGCAGCGGGGTCAGCGTCAGCAGGTGCTCGCCCGAGGCCCGCAGCGCGGTGCGGCTGGTGGCCAGCACCCGCAGCCCGGGCAGCGCGCGCAGCAGCGCGTCGGTCAGCTCGGCGCACGCCTCCACCAGGTGCTCGCAGCCGTCCAGCACCAGCAGCAGGCGGCGCCCCGCCAGGTGCTCGCCCAGCACGTCCAACGGTGGCCGGGCGGTGCCGTCGGTCAGCCGCAGCGCCTCCAGCACGGCGTGGCCGAGCAGCAGCGGGTCCTGCACCGGGGCCACGTCCACCAGCCAGGTGCCGTCCGGGAAGGCCTCGGCCGCCCGGTCCGCCGCCCGCAGCGCGAGCCGGCTCTTGCCGACCCCGCCGGGCCCGGTCACCGTCACCAGCCGCGCCCCGGCGAGCAGGCCCGCCAGCTCGGCCAGTTCCCGCCCGCGCCCGACGAAGCCCGTCACCTCGGCGGGCAGCCGGCCCGGCTCCGACTCGCGCGGCCACGCCGCGGGCTGTGCTGTCCAGTCGCCGGCCAAGCGCTGCTCCCCGTTGTTCCCGGCCCGGACCGCGGCGGTCCGGACGTGCGTCGGGCCGTACGGGCGACGGCCCGCCTGGCTGAACGAGGTGACCGGACGGTAGGTTACGCGCGCGGTTCGCACATCCGGGCGAGGCCACGGCCGTGACCCGGTCCGGAAAGCGGACCCGGGCGCGATAGGGTTCGGTTGGGAACCGCAAGGCGAGGGAGCGCGCAGAAGTGTCCGTGGGAGAGCTGGCCGGCTTGCTCGTCGCCGTGTTCTGGGCGGTCCTGGTCACCCTGCTCGCGGTGGTGCTGGTGCGACTCTCCCGGGTGTTGAAGGAAGCCACCGTCCTGGTCTCCGCGGTCACCGAACAAGCCGTCCCGCTGTTGGCCGACGCCGGTGCCGCGGTGCGCAGCGCCAACGAGCAGCTGGACCGGGTGGACGAGATCACCGCCAACGTCCAGGACGCCGCCGCCAACGCCAAGGCGCTCTCCTCCACCGCGGCCGCCACCCTGGGCGGACCGCTCATGAAGGTCGCCGCGTTCAGCTACGGCGTCCGCAAGGCCGTCGCCAAGCAGCAGGGCACCCTGCCGAGCGTGCCGGTGCAGCCCGCCGAGCGCGACGAGCTGGCCCGGCTGATCCGGGCCGAGGTGCGCGCCGCGACCGCGCCCAGGAGCGGCCTGTTCTCCCGGGTCCGGCGAGCGGTGAGGGGCTGACTGGATGGCACGGATCTTCTGGATGGCGGTCGGCGCCGGCGCCGCGGTGTGGGCCATGAACAAGGCCAACGGCGCCGTGCAGCGGCTCACCCCGGACAGCCTCTCCGGCACCGCCGCGCGCGGTGCGCTGCACCTGGGCGACCGGGCCAGGCAGTTCGCCCAGGACGTGCGCTCCGGCATGGCCGAGCGCGAGGAGCAGCTCAAGGACGACCTCGGACTGCACGGCACGGCCGTGGCGGAGCCCCGGAGCACCCGCCGGGTGCTGCGCGGCGAGCCGCAGTACCGAGCTATCTCGGCGGTGCCCGGTCGCCCGGCCGCCGCCCTGCCCCCCGCCCGCGCCCTGCCCGACGGCGGGGGCCGCACCGTCCCACAGACCATTGAAGAAACGCCCCGCCGAGCCCTGCCGCGGGGCGGAACGAACCGGAAGGACCACTAATGGAGTCGGCTGAGATCCGCCGCCGCTGGCTGCGCTTCTTCGAGGAGCGCGGCCACACCGTCGTTCCGTCGGCGTCCCTGGTCGCCGACGACCCCACCCTGCTGCTGGTCAACGCCGGCATGGTGCCGTTCAAGCCCTACTTCCTGGGCGAGGTCAAGCCGCAGTTCTCGCGCGCCACCAGCGTCCAGAAGTGCGTGCGCACCCTCGACATCGAGGAGGTCGGGAAGACCACCCGGCACGGCTCCTTCTTCCAGATGTGCGGCAACTTCTCCTTCGGTGACTACTTCAAGGAAGGAGCCATCAAGTTCGCCTGGGAGCTGCTCACCACTCCCGTCGCGGACGGTGGCTACGGCCTGGAGAAGGAGAAGCTCTGGATCACCGTCTACAAGGACGACGACGAGGCCGAGCAGATCTGGCGCGACGTCATCGGCGTGCCCTCCGAGCGCATCCAGCGCCTGGGCATGAAGGACAACTTCTGGTCGATGGGCGTCCCCGGCCCGTGCGGCCCGTGCTCGGAGATCAACTACGACCGCGGCCCCGCGTACGGCGAGGAGGGCGGCCCGGCGGTCAACGGCGAGCGCTACCTGGAGATCTGGAACCTGGTCTTCATGCAGTACGAGCGCGGCCACGGCGACGGCAAGGACGGCTTCGAGATCCTCGGCGACCTGCCGAGCAAGAACATCGACACCGGTCTCGGCCTGGAGCGCCTCGCCGCCATCCTGCAGGACGTCGACAACCTCTTCGAGATCGACACCAGCCGGATGATCCTCGACCGCGCCGCCGAGCTCACCGGCCACACCTACGGCGCCGACCACAAGTCGGACGTCTCGCTGCGCGTGGTCACCGACCACATCCGCACCGCGCTGATGCTGGTCGGCGACGGCGTCACCCCCGGCAACGAGGGCCGCGGCTACGTGCTGCGCCGCATCCTGCGCCGCGCCATCCGCAACATGCGCCTGCTGGGCGCCACCGAGCCGGTGGCCAAGGAGCTCATCGACGTCGCGATCAAGGCGATGGCGCCGCAGTACCCCGACCTGGAGAGCGACCGCAAGCGCATCGAGACGGTCGTCGTCGGCGAGGAGGCGGCCTTCCTGCAGACCCTCAAGGCCGGCACCAACCTGCTGGACGTCGCGGTCACCGAGACCAAGCAGTCCGGTGGCGTGGTGCTCTCCGGCGACCAGGCCTTCAAGCTGCACGACACCTACGGCTTCCCGATCGACCTCACCCTGGAGATGGCCGAGGAGCAGGGCCTCCAGGTCGACGAGGCCGGCTTCCGCCGTCTGATGCAGGAGCAGCGGGACCGCGCCAAGGCGGACGCCAAGGCGAAGAAGATGGGCCACGCCGACGTCGCCGCGTACCGCGAGGTCGCCGACAAGTCCGGCGCGAGCGTCTTCACCGGCTACAGCCTGACCGAGGGCGAGGCCACCGTCGTCGGCCTGCTGGTGGACGGCGTCCCGGCGCCGGCCGCCTCCGAGGGCGACGAGGTCGAGCTGATCCTCGACCGCACCCCGTTCTACGCCGAGGGCGGCGGCCAGCTCGCCGACCACGGCCGGATCCGGCTGGAGTCCGGGGCGGTCGTCGAGATCCGCGACGTGCAGCAGCCCGTCCCGGGCGTCGTCGTCCACTCGGGCGGCGTGCTGTTCGGCGAGGTCGTGCTCGGCGCCTCGGCGTACGCCACGATCGACATCGACCGCCGCCGGGCGATCGCCCGCGCCCACTCGGCCACCCACCTGACCCACCAGGCGCTGCGCGACGCGCTCGGCCCGACGGCCGCCCAGGCCGGCTCCGAGAACGCCCCGGGCCGCTTCCGCTTCGACTTCGGCTCGCCCGCCGCCGTTCCGGGCAGCGTGCTGGTGGACGTCGAGCAGAAGATCAACGACGTGCTGGGCCGCGAGCTGGAGGTCACCGCCGAGGTCATGACGATGGACCAGGCCCGCAAGGCCGGCGCCATCGCGATGTTCGGCGAGAAGTACGGCGACGAGGTGCGGGTCGTCTCGATCGGCGACTTCTCCAAGGAGCTGTGCGGCGGCACCCACGTCGGCAACACCGCCCAGCTGGGCCTGGTGAAGCTGCTCGGCGAGTCCTCGATCGGCTCCGGCGTGCGCCGCGTCGAGGCGCTGGTCGGCGTCGACGCGTACAAGTTCCTGGCCCGCGAGCACACCGTGGTGGCCCAGCTCACCGAGCTGGTCAAGGGCCGCCCGGAGGAGCTGCCGGAGAAGATCTCGGGCATGCTCGCCAAGCTCAAGGACGCCGAGAAGGAGATCGAGCGCTTCCGCGCCGAGAAGGTGCTGGCCGCCGCGGCGGGCCTGGCCGACTCGGCCGAGGACGTGCACGGCATCGCCGTGGTCGCCGCGCAGGTCGCCGACGGCGTGGGCGCGGACGAGCTGCGCAAGCTGGTCCTGGACGTGCGCGGCCGCCTGGGCGCCCGCCCGGCCGTGGTCGCCGCGTTCACGGTGGCCAACGACCGCCCGCTGACCGTGATCGCCACCAACGAGGACGCCCGCGGCCGCGGCATCAAGGCCGGCGAGCTGGTCCGCACCGCCGCCAAGACCCTCGGCGGCGGCGGTGGCGGCAAGGACGACGTCGCCCAGGGCGGCGGCTCCAACCCGGCCGCGGTCGGCGAGGCGATCGCCGCGGTGCGCGGCCTGGTCGCGGAGCGCGCCAGCTGATGGAGCAGGAGGAGAGGCCCTTCCGGCGTGGGCGGCGGATCGCCGTCGACGTCGGTGACGCCCGGATCGGGGTCGCGTCCTGCGACCCCGACGGGGTGCTCGCCACACCGGTGGAGACCGTTCCGGCCGGGGTGAAGTCGCAGGCCAGGATCGCCGCGATCGTCGAGGAGTACGACGCGATCGAGGTGGTCGTCGGGCTGCCGCGCTCGCTCAGCGGCAAGGAGGGTCCGGCCGCGGAGAAGGTCCGGGCCTACGCCACGCGGCTGGCCAACCGGGTCTACCCGGTGACGGTGCGGCTGGTGGACGAGCGGATGACGACCGTCACCGCGACCCACGGGCTGCGCGCCTCGGGGGTCAAGGCGAAGAAGGGCCGCTCGGTGGTCGACCAGGCCGCCGCGGTGGTGATCCTCCAGACCGCCCTTGAGTCCGAACGGGTGAGCGGACGCCCGCCCGGTGAGAGCGTCGAGGCGACCGGCTGACCGGCCTGCTCTAACGTCCCGAAGAGGGGTCCGTGCGGACACGTCCGCACGGACCCCTCTTTCGTTCGTTTCCGTGTCCGTTTCGGATCGATCTGCATCGATTCGCGTCGGCTCGGAGCGATTCTCAGCGATTCGGGACCGCCGAGGGGACCGCGAGCCATGACCGACCAGGACTTCCACCCGGGGCTCACCCCGGGACACCTGGGTGCGCCGGTGCTGGAGCCGGAGGGCCGTCCTCCGGGTGCGCCCCGGCCGCGCTCCGATGCGCCGGATCCGCACCGACGGCGTAACGGACTGGCCTGCGGACTCACCGCCTTCGCCCTGGTCGCCGTCTTCGGCGGGATCGGGCTCACCGGCTACACCTGGTTCCAGCACCAGCGCAAACCCGCGGCGGCCGCCGACTACGCGGGGCAGGGCAGCGGCAGCGTCCAGGTCTCGGTGCCGGAGGGCGCGGGCCTGTCCCAGATCGCCTCCGCGCTGGTCCGCAACGGGGTGGTGGCCAGCTCGCTCGCCTTCACCCGGGCGGCGAAGGGCAGCGCGGCCGCCGCCGGGCGGATCCAGCCCGGCACGTACACCTTGAAGCAGAAGATGTCGGCCGCCGCCGCGCTGTCCGTCCTGATCGACCCGGCCAACGCCAACGGCCTCACCATTCCCGAGGGGTGGCGCGGCTACCAGATCTTCGCGGCGATCGACAAGAAGCTCAACCTCCCCGCGGGCACCACCCAGAAGGCCGCCCAGGACCAGGGCGCCGAACTCGGCCTCCCGGACTTCGCCAAGGGCAGCCCTGAGGGCTACCTGTTCCCGGCCACCTACGCCGTCACCGACGGGACCACCGCGCTGGACCTGTTGAAGCAGATGGTCGAGCGGGCGGGCAAGGAGTTCAGCCGGGACGACGCCAACGTCGTCGCGCAGAACCTCGGGCAGAGCCTGTACGGGCTGGTCACCGTCGCCAGCATGGTCCAGGGCGAGGCCGACAACACCGAGGACATGGGCAAGGTGGCCCGGGTCATCTACAACCGGCTGGCCAAGGGGATGCCGCTCCAGCTGGACTCCACCATCAACTACGCCCTCGGCCGCTCGACCCTGAACACCACGGTCACCGACACCAGGCTGGACTCCCCGTACAACACCTACCTGCACCCGGGCCTGCCGCCGTCGCCGATCTCCAACCCGGGCCGGCAGGCGATCATGGCGGCGCTGGACCCGACGCCGGGGGACTGGGTCTACTTCGTGACCGTGAAGCCCGGGGACACCCGCTTCACCGACAGCTTCGAGGTGCAGCAGAAGAACGTCGCCGAGTTCAACGCCGCCCGGGCGGCCAAGCCGAGCGCCCCGGACTCGCCCGCTCCGAACGCCGCCGCCACCCCCTCGACACCGGGCGCCGCCACCCCGTGACGGCCCCGTACGCCGAGCGTGAGGTCGCTCACTGACAGTGCGTCCGCCCGGGCGGGGGTACGGCTGCGGTACGGTAACGTCTCCTCCCAGGCGCTGCGCTAGCACGCCGGTTCGAGAATCAGCCGGGACCGCGTCGTCCCGGACGGCCGGTCCGATCCTCCGGTCGTCACCGTCGGTTAAGGGGATCAATGACCGATCTGGGTGGGGGCTACGGCCCCCAGGGCGAGCCGTGGCACCCCGGTGATCCCGGGTACGGCGGTCAGCAGCCGGTCCCCGGCCAGCAGGACGGCCAGTGGCAGCAGTACCCGCAGCAGGACCAGCACGGCCAGCAGCCGTACGGGGACGCGCAGCAGGGGTACCCGCAGCAGCAGATCCACAACGGCCACCCCCAGCAGATGATGCCGCCCCAGGGGTACCAGCAGCACGGCATGCCGCAGCAGGGGTACCCGCAGCAGCAGATGCCGCAGCAGGGCTTCGACCAGGGGTACCCGCAGCAGGGCATGGGCCAGCAGGACATGGGTCATCCGGGCATGGGCCAGCCTGGCATGGGTCAGCAGGGGCAGGCCTACCCGCAGCAGATGCAGCAGGGCATGCCCCAGCAGCAGATGCAGCAGGGGATGCCCCAGCAGGGCTACGGGCAGCAGCAGATGCCGGTGCAGCAGCAGGGCATGCCGCAGCAGGTGCAGCAGGTGCAGCAGGGGATGCAGCCGGGGATGCCCCAGCAGCAGGCCGGCATGCAGGAGCCCGCTCCGCAGCAAGCCCGGCCGCGGCGCGCCCGCCCGGCCGTGGAGCCCGAGGCCGCCTCCGGTCCCGGCCCGGACGGCATCGACTGGGAGGCCGAGGCCGCTGCGCTGGAGTCCGGCGCCGATCCGGTCGGCGGCGCGCACGAACCCGCGGAGGGGGAGTGGGACGGCCGCGCCGCGGAGGAGCACCACGAGGGCGACCTCTACCTCGACGAGCACGCCGAGGCCGAGCAGAGCGGCTTCCTCGGTGAGCAGGACGACTCCCGCGAGGCGAAGAAGAAGCGCAAGGAGAGCGGCAAGAAGGCGGGCCGTCGCAACGGCGGCGCCTGCCTGGTGGTCGCCGTGGTGCTGCTGGGCCTGCTCGGCGGCGGGGGCTGGTGGGGCTACGGCTTCTACCAGGACCACTTCGGCCCGCCGCCGGACTTCACCGGCGAGGGCACCGGCTCCGTCCAGATCGAGGTCAAGCAGGGCGCGGTCGGCGGGCAGATCGGTGCCGCCCTCAAGGCCGCCGGTGTGGTCAAGAGCGTCGACGCCTTCACCAAGGCCTGTGACGCCGAGCCCAAGTGCACCACGATCCAGTACGGCTTCTACACCTTGAAGAAGGAGATGCCGGCCGCGGCCGCGGTCAAGGAACTGCTGGACCAGGCGGGCGGCGCGGCGATCGTGTTCCCGGAGGGCAAGAACTCCTCCGAGATCTACGCCACCATCGACAGCAAGTTGAAGCTCCAGAAGGGCACCACGGCGGGCGTCGCCAAGGCGCAGGTCAACGACCTCGGGCTGCCGGCGTACGCGAACGGCAACATCGAGGGCTTCCTCTGGCCGACCCGCTACAACATCGCCGACGGCATGAAGCCCGAGGACCTGCTCAAGCAGATGGTGAAGACCGCCACCGACAAGTACGCCAACCTCGACGGCCAGGCCTCCAAGGCGGGCCTCAAGAACGGCTACGAGGTGGTCATCGAGGCGAGCATCCTGCAGCGCGAGGGCAACAACCCGGGCGACTTCGCCAAGATGGCCAGGACCATCCAGAACCGGCTGGCCAGCGACGCCGTGCGCCACACGCTCGGCATGGACACCACGCTGCAGTACTCGCTGGGCCGCAAGGAGCTCACGTCGAAGGACATCAACGACGGGTCCAACAAGTTCAACACCTACATCAACCCGGGCCTGCCGCCGACGCCGATCTCCAACCCCGGTGACGAGGCGCTCAACGCGGTGCTCAACCCGGCGGACGGCAAGTGGCTGTACTTCATCGCGATGTCCCCGACCAACACCCTGTTCGCCGAGACGGACAAGGAGCACGCGGCCAACGTCGAGGCGTACTGCAAGGCGGCGGGCCAGGGCTTCGACAAGGTCGGCCTGCACTGCACCACGAAGTAGGCGGCACCACCGAGTAGCCGTCACCGAACCGTCGTTCACGGAGAGGCAGTGTTGACCAGCAAGCACCGGGCGGCCGTCCTCGGCTCGCCGATCGCCCACTCGCTCTCGCCCGACCTGCACCGGGCCGCCTTCGCGGCGCTCGGGCTGGACGGCTGGCGCTACGACCGCTTCGAGGTCGACGAGGCCGCCCTGCCCGGGTTCCTCGCCGGGCTGGACGAGGCCGAGTGGGCGGGGCTGTCGCTGACCATGCCGTTGAAGCGGGCGATCATC
The DNA here is from genome assembly GCF_042896295.1 of Kitasatospora sp. NPDC001309. Taxonomy (NCBI): domain Bacteria; kingdom Bacillati; phylum Actinomycetota; class Actinomycetes; order Kitasatosporales; family Streptomycetaceae; genus Kitasatospora; species Kitasatospora sp. NPDC001309. The sequence goes on from NZ_JBIAXC010000027.1 coordinate 116,258, forward strand.
CCGCTGCTGGACGAGGTCAGCGCCACGGCCCGGGCGGTGGACGCGGTGAACACCGTGGTGTTCACCGCCGACGGGCGGCGCACCGGGGACAACACCGACGTCCCCGGCCTGGTCAACGCGCTGCGCGAGCGCGGCATCGCCGAGGTGTCCGCCGCCGCCGTGCTGGGGGCCGGGGCCACCGCCTCCTCGGCGCTGGCCGCGCTGGCCCAGGTCTGCACCGGCGAGGTGACGGTCTACGTGCGCAGCGCCGAGCGGGCCCGGGAGATGGCCGAGCTGGGCGAGCGGCTCGGCGTGGCGGTGCGGACCGAGGACTGGGAGCGCGGTGCGGAGGCGCTGGAGCGGCCGCTGACCGTCTCCACCACCCCGGTCGGGGCGACCGACGGCTTCGCCGCGGGGCTGCCCACGGACCCGGGGGCGCTGTTCGACGTGCTGTACCACCCGTGGCCGACGGCGCTGGCCGCCGCCTGCGCCGCGCGCGGGGCGACCGTCCTCGGCGGACTGGACCTGCTGGTCCACCAGGCGGTGCTGCAGAGCGAGGCCTTCACCGGGCGGGCGCCCGGGCCGCTGGCGGCGATGCGCGGGGCGGGGGAGCGGGCGCTGGCCGGGGGCTGAGCCCCCGGGCCGGACGTGCCGTCGCGCGCGGCCGAATCGTTTCGTGGAGTGACCGGTTGCCGTCCGTCACGCGGACTGTGCCCCCGGGGGCTGCCGGGTCATGAAAGGATTCGGACAGAAGGCACGCTCGGGCGGGCCCCGGCGGTGCCGTGGGCCGGCCCGCTGATGAAGGAGCTCCGTTGGGTACGTTGCGCTGGCTGACGGCGGGGGAGTCGCACGGCCCCGCACTCGTCGCGACGCTGGAAGGCCTGCCCGCCGGTGTACCGGTCACCACCGACGTGGTGGCCGACGCGCTGGCGCGCCGCCGGCTCGGTTACGGCCGCGGGGCGCGGATGAAGTTCGAACAGGACGAGGTGACCTTCCTCGGCGGCGTCCGGCACGGCCTGACCATGGGCAGTCCGGTCGCGATCATGGTCGGCAACACCGAGTGGCCGAAGTGGGAGCAGGTCATGTCGGCCGACCCGGTCGACCCCGAGGTGCTGGCGGGCCTGGCCCGCAACGAGGCGCTGACCCGCCCCCGGCCCGGCCACGCCGACCTGGCCGGCATGCAGAAGTACTCGATCGAGGAGGCCCGGCCGATCCTGGAGCGCGCCAGCGCCCGGGAGACGGCCGCCCGGGTCGCGCTGGGCGCGGTCGCCCGTGCGTACCTGCGCGAGGTGGCCGGGATCGAGATCGTCAGCCACGTGGTCGAGCTGGCCGCCGCCAAGGCGCCGGCCGGCGTGCTGCCGCTGCCCTCGGACGAGGCCCGGCTGGACGCCGACCCGGTGCGCTGCCTGGACGCGGACGCGTCGAAGGCGATGGTCGCCGAGATCGACCAGGCCCACAAGGACGGCGACACCCTCGGCGGCGTGGTCGAGGTGCTCGCGTACGGCGTGCCGGTGGGCCTCGGCTCGCACGTGCACTGGGACCGCCGGCTGGACGCGCGGCTGGCCGCCGCGCTGATGGGCATCCAGGCGATCAAGGGCGTCGAGGTCGGCGACGGCTTCGACCTGGCCCGGGTCCCCGGGTCGCAGGCGCACGACGAGATCGTCCCGACCCCCGAGGGCGTCAAGCGCACCTCCGGCCGCTCCGGCGGCACCGAGGGCGGTCTGTCCACCGGCGAGGTGCTGCGGGTGCGCGCCGCGATGAAGCCGATCGCGACCGTGCCGCGGGCGCTGCAGACCCTGGACGTGCGCACCGGTGAGCCGGCCAAGGCGCACCACCAGCGTTCGGACGTCTGCGCGGTGCCGGCCGCCGGCATCGTCGCCGAGGCGATGGTCGCGCTGGTGCTGGCGGACGCGGTGAACGAGAAGTTCGGCGGCGACAACGTCTCCGAGACCCGCCGCAACGTCCAGGGCTACCTCGACAACCTGATCATCCGATGACGAAGCCCGTCGTGGTGCTGGTCGGCCCGCCCGGCAGTGGCAAGTCGACCGTCGGGCGGGTCCTGGCCGAGCGCCTGGGCGTCGGCTTCCGGGACACCGACGCCGACATCGAGGCGCTGGCCGGCAAGCCCATCCCGGAGATCTTCATCGACGAGGGCGAGCCGCACTTCCGCGAGCTGGAGGTCCGCGCCGTGCGCGCGGCCGCCGAGGGACACGACGGGGTGCTGGCGCTCGGCGGCGGCGCGGTGATGGCCGAGGCCACCCGCGCGCTGCTGCGCGAGCTGCCGGTGGCCTTCCTGGAGGTCCCGCTGGGCGACGCGGTCAAGCGGGTCGGCCTGGACGCCCCGCGCCCGCTGCTGGCCGTCAACCCCCGGGCCCGCTGGCGCGAGCTGATGGAGGCCCGTCGCCCCCTCTACCTGGAGGTGGCCACTGCCGTCGTCGACACCGCCGACCGCACCCCCGAGCAGGTCGCGGACGCCGTACTGGAAGCACTGGAGCTGAACACCCCCCATGACTGACACCACCGTCAGGATTCACGTCGGCGGCAGCGCCGGCCACGACCCGTACGACGTGCTGATCGGGCACCAGCTGCTCGGCGAGCTGGCGCCGCTGATCGGGACCCGGGCCAAGCGGGTCGCGATCATCCACCCGGAGGCGCTCGCCGCCACCGCCGACGCCGTCCGCGAGGACCTGGCCGGCGAGGGGTACGAGGCGATCGCGCTCCAGGTGCCCAACGCCGAGGAGGCGAAGAGCGCCGAGGTCGCCGCGTACTGCTGGTCGGTGCTCGGCCAGACCGGCTTCACCCGCAGCGACGTCGTGGTCGGCCTCGGCGGCGGGGCCACCACCGACCTGGCCGGCTTCGTCGCGGCCACCTGGCTGCGCGGGGTGCGCTGGATCTCCATGCCCACCACGCTGCTCGGCATGGTCGACGCGGCCGTCGGCGGCAAGACCGGCATCAACATCGCCGAGGGCAAGAACATGGTCGGCGCCTTCCACCCGCCGGTGGGCGTGCTGGCCGACCTCGGCACCCTGGAGACCGTGCCCAAGCACGACTACGTCTCCGGCCTCGCCGAGGTCATCAAGTGCGGCTTCATCGCCGACCCGGCCATCCTCGACCTGATCGAGGCGGACCCGGAGGGCGCCAGGACGCCGGCCGGCCCGCACACCGTCGAGCTGATCCGCCGGGCCATCCAGGTCAAGGCCGACGTCGTCTCCGGGGACCTCAAGGAGTCCGGCCGGCGCGAGATCCTCAACTACGGCCACACCCTCGGCCACGCCATCGAGCGCAACGAGCGCTACAAGTGGCGGCACGGCGCGGCGATCTCCATCGGCATGGTCTTCGCCGCCGAACTCGGCCGCCTGGCGGGCCGGTTGGACGACGAGACGGCCGACCGCCACCGCACCGTGCTGGCCTCGGTCGGCCTGCCGCTGACGTACCGGGCGGACGCCTGGCCCAAGCTGCTGGACGCGATGAAGATCGACAAGAAGTCGCGCGGCGACCTGATCCGCTTCATCGTCCTGGACGGCCTCGGCAAGACCTCCGTGCTGGAGGGCCCCGACCCGTCGCTGCTGGTCGCCGCGTACGCGGAGGTCTCGGCGTGACCCGGGTGATGGTGCTCAACGGCCCCAACCTGGGCCGGCTGGGCAGCCGGGAGCCGGACGTCTACGGGGCCACCTCGTACGCCGGGCTGGTCGAGCGCTGCACCGCGCTGGGCAAGGAGTTCGGCTTCGAGGTCGAGGTGCACGAGACCAACTCCGAGCAGCAGATGGTGGAGTGGCTGCACGAGGCGGCCGACGGGCAGGTGCCCGTGGTGATCAACCCGGGCGCGTTCACCCACTACTCGTACGCGATGCGGGACGCCGCTGCGCAGCGCACCGCGCCGCTGATCGAGGTGCACATCTCCAACCCGTACGCGCGGGAGACCTTCCGGCACAACTCGGTGATCGCGGCGGTGGCCTCCGGCACCATCGCGGGCTTCGGGATCGGGTCGTACGAGCTGGCGCTGCGGGCGCTGGCGGAGCAGCTCGCCGCGCGCTGAGGAGCGGGGCGGCGGGGCCTTGGGGCGCGGGTTTCGGGTGCCGTCGACGGTCGCTGAACGGCTGTGACGGGAACCGACCGGATTCGACGCGAGTTGACCTTGTGACGGGCGCGAGTTGGCCGACGGTTGACCCGAGTTGACGCCGGTCGACCACGGGTCGACCACGAGCCGACCTGGGCCGAAACCGCCCGTGGCCGGGCGAGCAGGGCGCGTTCGGCGGCCCGGCGGCGGACTGTGCCCGCTGCCGGGCCGCCGTGTAATGTCCCCGCTGAGAGGTGTCGGGAGGTGCCGTGACGCAGTACGCCGGAGGCGGGGAGGTCCCGCCGCGTCCCGCCGCTCCGCCGGTGCCGCCGGTGGGCGGTGCGGGGGTGTCCCCGCCGGTCGTTCCGGCCCCGGTCGCCGCACCCGCCGCGCCCGCCGCGACGCCTCCGCCGCCTCCGTCGCCGCCGCCCGCCGCGGCGTCCGTCACGGTTCCGGCCCCCGTCCCGAACCCCGTGCCGGTGCCGAACCCGGTGGCGGCGCCGAACCCCGTGTCCGTCCCCGCCGCGGCACCGCCGCCCGTGCCCCTCCCGGCCGGCGGCACCGGGCACTTCGTGCTGCCCGCCGGCACGCCCGTCCAGCTCCCCGCCCACCCCTCGCAGCGCCACACGCCCGCCGGCCCCATCGCCGTCCTGCTGATCGGCCCGGCCGGGGCGGGCAAGACCACCGTCGCCCGGTACTGGGCCGAGCGCCGGGGCACCCCGACCGCGCACATCAGCCTGGACGACGTCCGCGAGTGGGTGCAGTCCGGCTTCGCCAACCCGCAGGCCGGCTGGAACAACGCCTCCGAGGCCCAGTACCGGCTGGCCCGCCGGACCTGCGGATTCGCCTGCCGCAACTACCTGGCCAACGGCATCTCCTGCATCATCGACGACGCCGTCTTCCCGGACCGCCCGGCGATCGGCCTCGGCGGCTGGAAGCGGCACATCGGCCCGGGCATGATCCCGGTGGTGCTGCTGCCCAGCCTGGACTCGGTGCTGCGCCGCAACGCCCGCCGCGGCGGCACCAGGCGGCTCGGTGACGAGGAGGTCGCGCGCATCCACGGGCGGATGGCCGGCTGGTACAACTCCGGACTGCCGATCATCGACAACTCGTACCTGGACGTCGCCGGTACGGCCGCCGAGCTGGACCGGGTCATCCTGGCCCGGCTGATGGGCATGCCGGTCCGCTGACCACGGGGTTCGGGCGCGGCCGGGGGCGGCTGAGATGATGGACGGGTCCTGCCAGAACCACCCGGGGAGCTGACGTCCGTGCCGGAAGGCCACATCATCCACCGCCTCGCCGGCCAGAACCGGAAGGCCTTCGGCGGCCGCCCGGTGCAGGTCTCCAGCCCGCAGGGCCGCTTCGCCGACGAGGCCAAGGCGCTCGACGGGCAGCTGCTCATCGGCGCGGAGGCCACCGGCAAGCACCTCTTCCTCGGCTTCGAGGAGAGCGGCTGGGTGCACATCCACCTCGGGCTCTACGGCGGCTTCACCTTCGGCACCGGCCCGGCGCCCGAGCCGGTGGGGCTGATCCGCCTGCGGCTGGCCAACGACGACGGCTACGCCGACCTGCGCGGCCCCAACACCTGCGCGCTGGTCACCGGGGCCGAGAAGGCCGCCGTCGCCGCCCGCCTCGGCCCCGACCCGCTGCGCGCCGACGCCGACCCGGAGGCGGCCTGGCGCCGGATATCGGGCAGCCGCACGACCGTCGCCGCGCTGCTGATGGACCAGAAGGTGCTGGCCGGGGTCGGCAACGTGTACCGCGCCGAGGTGCTGTTCCGCCACCACATCGCCCCGCACCGGGCCGGCCGCGACCTCACCCGCCGCGAGTGGGACGCGATCTGGGCCGACCTGGTCGACCTGATGCACCAGGGCGCCGCCGCCGGCCGGATCGACACCGTGCGCCCCGAACACACCCCCGAGGCGATGGGCCGCCCACCCCGGGTCGACGACCACGGCGGCGAGGTCTACGTCTACCGCCGCGCCGCGATGCCCTGCCTGGTCTGCGGCACGGAGGTGCGGACGGAGGCGCACGCGGCGCGCAACCTGTTCTGGTGCCCGACCTGCCAGGCGGCCTGAGGAGGATTCAGGCGCCAGGGACCACCCGACGCCGTAGGCTGGGCCCGGGCTGGTCGGAGGGAGCGCGCGGGTGGACGGCTACGAGGTGTCCAACAGCTTGTCGGGCACGGTGGTGCACGGCAACGTGGTCCAGGGCGGGAACGTCACGGTCCAGCTGCCCCCGAAGCACCGAGTCCCGTACCAGGTCAGGCCGCCGCGGAAGAGCTTCGTCAACCGGGAGCGCGAACTCGCCGCGCTCACCGCCGCTTCGGGCGAGGCCGAGCGGGGCGGACCGGCCATCGTGGTGTTCACCGGCCTGGGCGGCGTCGGCAAGACCGAGCTGGTGGCCAAGTTCGCGATGGAGCAGGCGGAGCGCTTCCCGGGGGGTGTGCTCTACGCGGATCTCAAGGCCTACCGGCACCGCTCGGCGGTGGATCTGGCCGGAGTGCTGGAGGGCTTCCTCCGCGCTCTCGGGGTCCGCCCGCCGGACGCGGAGGCGGAGCGCTTCGGGGAGTTCCGGACGGTGACCGCCGAGCAGCGCTGCCTGGTCCTCCTGGACAACGCCGAGCACGCCGCCGAGGTGCGCGCCCTGCTGCCCTCCAGCGGGATGGTGGTGGTGGCGAGTCGGCGGCGGCTGGATGCGTTGCGGATGGACGGTGCCGAGGTGCGGCAGCTGGACCGCCTGGGCGCGACGGCCGCGGCCGCTCTGGTGCGGGGCTGGCTGAGCGCCGAGCGCGGCACCGACGACGAGGTGGCGGCGCTGGTGGAGCGTTGCGACGGGCTGCCGATCGCGCTGAACGCGGTCGGCAGCCAGCTGCTGCGCCGGGGCCGGCTGTCGGTGGGTCAGGTGATCGCCGAACTGTCGCACCAGGAGGGCAGGTTGGCGGTGCTGGACAACGACGAGGGGAACCTGCGGGGAACGTACGACCCGGTGTACGAGCGGCTCTCGCCGCAGGGGCGGGCGCTCTACCACCTGATCGGTGTGCACCCGGGCCCGTTCGTGTCGGCCGAACTGGCGGCCGCGGTGGGCATCGAACGGGCGGAGGACGCCCTGGACGAGCTGTGTGCCGTCCACCTCCTGGACGTGGTCGTCGACCAGGGGGTGGACGACCGCTTCCAGGTCCACGAGGTGGTGCGCACCCACGCCTACCTCTGCGCCCGTGAACTGCCCGACCGCACCGAGCTGCTGGCGCGGGCGGTGGCGTACTACCGGGGCAGGGCGTCGGTGGCCGACCGGGCGACCGGGCCGCGGCTCCGGTTGCAGGACCCGACCGGCGACGCCCTGCCCGGCTTCCGGTCCGGAGCGGACGCGCTGGAGTGGCTGCACGCGGAACGGGCGAACCTGCGAGCGGTGGTGAAGGCCGCGGCCGACCAGCAGTGGCACGACGAGGCGTGGTGGCTGTGCGAGTCGTTGTGGCCGCTCTACCACGGTCGGAAGCTCTACGAGGACTGGATCGCCACCCACCGGACCGGCATCGAGTCGGCCCGGTGGGCCAACAACCCGGACGCGGTGGTCCGGATGCACAACCAGTTGGCCCGGGCGCATTACGAGCGCCAGGACTTCCGGCTCGCCGCCGAGCAGTTGGCGCTCGCCACCGAGCAGGTGCCGCTGGTGGCCAACCGCCAGGTGGTGGGCGTGCTGTACGAGACGGACGGCCTGCTGTGCCTGGCCGACGGCCGGCCCGGTGACGCCGTCGAGCGGTTCACGCTGGCGCTGGAGGAGAACCGGGGCGATGCCCACGGCGAGATCGTGCAGAGCTACAACCTGGCGCAGGCCCTGATCGCCGACGGCCGCCCGGAGGAGGCGCTGGCCGTGCTCGCGGAGGCCGGTGCCCGGGCCGTGGACACGGACGACCGGGACATGCTGATGAAGCTGCCGCTGGTCCGCGCCCGGGCCCACCGCGCGCTCGGCCGGCTCGACCTGGCCGTCGCGGACGCGGGCGACTGCGTGCGGCGGGCCGAGGAACGGAAGGCGTACCCGAAGGAGGCCCAGGCGCACACCCTGCTGCTCGCCCTCGCCGAGGAACTGGACGACCCGGAGTTGGCGGCGCGGAGCCGGGCCCGGCTGCGGGAGCTGGCCGGTTAGGCCCTGTCCGGGGCCGGTCAGGGCCCGGCGGTGAAGGCGACCCGGGTGCAGTGCCGGCCGGTGCGGACGGTGAGGCCGTGCTCGGGCAGGCCGGCCGGGTCGCCGCCGTCGGAGAGCCAGCAGGCGACGGCGGAGCCGAGCAGCAGGGGGTCGAGGACGGGCTCGGGGCTGCCGAAGTCGCGTGCGGCGTGGGCTTCGAGGAGTCGGCCGCCGGGCAGCCGGAGCAGGTGCCGGGCCGGGCCGAGGGCGGCCACCGCGACGGCGAGGCCGGGCAGTTCGAGGGCGGTGTCGGCGAGCCACTCGACGGCGGGGCGTTCGGCCCGGGCCTCGGTGCGGGCGAGGACTTCGGCGGTGTACCGCAGGGCGTCGCCCGGGTGGTCGTCGGTGAGGGCGTGGAAGCCGCGCGGGGTGTGGTCGTCGGGGTGGAAGGGGTAGCGCCGCAGGCTGACCTCCGTCCCCTCGCTCTTGCCCTCGACGTCGTACGCGCTGGGCCCTTCGCCGCCTCCGGGCCGGGGCGCGGGCTTGGGGTAGGGCGGCAGGACGGGTTCGCCGGCGGGCTCGTCGAGGCCGTCGAGGAAGGAGTAGAGCAGTGGGCGCAGCAGTCGGGCGGATTCGCCGCGGTGGGCGAGCGAGCGGTCGGTGATGGCCGTCAGGTCGGTGCGGTCGTCCGGGGTCCGGGCCAGGGCGAGTTCGAGTTGGGCGGCGAGGTCGCCGTCGGGGTCGAGGACGGGTGCGGCCTGGCCGAAGGCGTAGCTGGGGGACCGCGGGTCGAGTTCGGCGGCGCCGGTGGCGACGATCATCGTGGGCCGTCGCAGGGCGGCGCCGTAGAAGGAGACCGAGCCGTGGTCGCCGATCATGACGTCGGCGGCGACGAGGGCGGCCTGCCAGCCCTGGTGGGGCGGGACGAGGCGCAGGCCCATCCGCCGGGCGTCGTCGAGCAGGGCCGCCGGGTCGTGCCGGCTCCAGATGTTGGGGTGCAGCACGACGGCCACCGCGTACTCGTCGGCGGGCAGTCGGCGGACCAGCCGCTGCGGCAGGTCGGGGTGACGGCCGAATAACGAGTGCTCGCTCCAGGTGGAGTCGACGACGACGAGTCGCCGGCCGTCGACGGCGCCGAGGGCGGCGCGGTAGCCGTCGCGGGAGCGTCGGCTGCGCAGGATCCGGTCGAAGCACGGGTCGCCGACGACCTCGGCGACGTCCAGGGCCTCGGGGCAGGAGGCCCGCAGCCGGTCCAGCTGTTCGGGGTGGGAGAGGCCGAGGACGTCGACGAACACCTCTCCGCGGTGGGTGAGTTCGTTGCGGGAGAGGCCGGCGGAGCTGACCGCGTCGCCGGTGGACTCGGTGACCAGGCGGTTGTAGCCGGCACCGTGCGGGAGGACGACCAGGCGGGCGTCCAGCCGGTGCATGGAGGCGTGGACGGCGCAGGCGACGGCCAGGTCGAAGCGGTGGCGGACGGCGTCCTCCCAGTCCAGCACGGTGTAGCCGGGCAGGCCGTGGAGGTACTCGTCCAGGGCGCGGTCGGCGAACGCGGAGCCGGGGTTGACGGTGAAGTACCGCTCGATGCCGTCCGGGTCGAGCAGGGTGAGGACGTCCAGGACCCGGGTCGCCGAGGTGAGGGTGCGGGCGACCGCCAGCACGCGGGCCTTGACCGGGCGGGTGTTCCAGCGGTCGGCGGGCCAGACGTGGGGGTGGGACGGCACATCGTGATCGTACTCACCCCGCCGCGCCCCCGGCGTGGTTTGCCGAGTGTCGGTCAGCCCGCCGCCGCGGCGGGCTCCTCGTGGTCGGCGGCGGCGCACTCGTCGAGGAGGGGGCGCAGGGCGTCGTCCACGAGCCGGTAGCGCACCACGCGTCCGTCCTTGTCGCCGGTGACCACGCCCGCCGTGCGGAGCAGTCGCAGGGCCTGGGAGACGGCCGGGTCGCGCATGCCGGTGGCGACCGCCAGGTCGCTGACGGCGAGCGGGCCGGCCCGGTGGAGGGCGAGCAGCAGGGCGAGCCGGCCGGGGTCGGAGAGCAGGGAGAACCGCTCGGCCCAGGTCCGGACGTGGGCGGTGTCCCCGATGGCGGCGATGGCCTCGCAGACCCGGTGTCCGTCGATGGTGCGGTGGCCCGCGCGGTCGGCCGGTACGAGATGCATGCGGACATTCTGGCAGCTCACGACCTGTGATCCTGGACACCTGCACAGGTGCGCAACCTTGCGAGGGTGTGGTCCTGCCCCTACGGTGTTCCCCGCCGTGGTGCTCGGGAAGACCGGTGACGGACCCTCAACAGGTCCCATTCCGGAGCGGCCCTCGCCACTGTGATCGGGGGACAGTCGTCCGGATCCACGTGCCACTGGGTGCTTCGTGCACCTGGGAAGGCGGGTCGGGAAGCCCCGTGAGCCAGGAGACCGGCCACGGCATCTCACGAAGTCATTCCACGAGGTGCTGGAGCGTGATCCGAAGATGACCCTGCCCGAAACCGCCGCGCCCGCCGAGGCGGGCCCCGCCCCCTCCGTACTGCCCACCTTCCGGTGGAAGCGCGAGGACACCCTCCGGACCGCCGGGTTGATGGGGGTGATCCTGGCCATGCACGTGGTGGCCTTCGGGACCCTCGTCTTCCTGGTCGCGCCGCACAACTACGCCGTCGGCACCCAGGTCTTCGGGGTGGGCCTGGGCATCACGGCCTACACCCTCGGCATGCGGCACGCCTTCGACGCCGACCACATCGCGGTGATCGACAACACCACCCGCAAGCTGATGGCGGACGGCAAGCGGCCGGTCTCGGTCGGCTTCTGGTTCGCGCTCGGCCACTCCTCGATGGTGGTCATCATGGCTGCCCTGGTGGCGGGCGGCGCCCAGCTGGCGAACACGCTGATGGACGACGACTCGGCCACCCACAAGTGGCTCGGGCTGGTCGGCACCACGGCCTCCGGCGCCTTCCTCTACCTGATCGGAGCGCTCAACCTGGCGGCGCTGCTCGGCATCCTCAAGGTGTTCCGCTCGATGCGGGCCGGGCAGTTCGACGAGTCGGAGCTGGAGGCGCACCTCGACTCGCGCGGCTTCATGGCCCGGATCCTGAACCGGGCGACCCGCTCGATCACCCGGCCCGGGCAGATGTTCCCGGTCGGCATGGTGCTGGGCCTGGGCTTCGACACCGCGACCGAGGTCACCCTGATGGTGATGGCCGGTTCGGGCGCGGCGGCCGGGCTGCCCTGGTACGCGATCGTCTGCCTGCCGCTGCTGTTCGCGGCCGGGATGAGCCTGTTCGACACCCTGGACGGGACGTTCATGAACTTCGCGTACCAGTGGGCCTTCTCCAACCCGGTGCGCAAGGTGTACTACAACCTGACCATCACCGGGCTGTCGATCGCGGTGGCCTTCATCATCGGCACCATCGAGCTGGTCGGCGTGCTGCACGAGAAGCTCGACCTGACCGACCCGGTGACCGGGTTCATCGCGGACATCTCGCTGGACAACGTCGGCTACGCGATCGCCGGGCTGTTCGTGGTGGTGTGGGCGATCGCCATCGCGTACTGGAAGCTGGCGGGCGTCGAGAAGCGCTGGACGCCCACGCAGCAGCAGTAGCGGTGGCGGCAGTGCCCGCGCGTCGCGAACGGCGCCTCCCCGAGCCGGGGAGGCGCCGTTCGCGTTCCGCCGTCAGTGCCGGTCGCCGTAGCGGCGGCGGAACTGCTCGACCCGGCCGGCGGTGTCGAGCACCCGGGACTGGCCGGTGTAGAAGGGGTGGCTCGCCGAGGAGATCTCGACGTCGATCACCGGGTAGGTGTTGCCGTCCTCCCACTCGACCGTGCGGTCACCGGTGACCGTGGAGCGGGTGAGGAAGGCGAGGCCGCCGACCTTGTCGCGGAAGACGACCGGGCGGTAGGCGGGGTGGATTCCGGGCTTCATGGCTGGGCTCCTCCGAGGGGGTTCGTGCGGTCAGCGCTCTTCGCGGAAGTCGACGTGCCGGCCCGTGACCGGGTCGTACTTGCGCAGGACCATCCGGTCCGGGTCGTTGCGGCGGTTCTTGCGGGTCACGTACGTGTAGCCGGTGCCGGCGGTGGAGCGGAGCTTGATCACGGGGCGCAGTTCGCTGCGGGCCATCGGGCGTCCTCCTGGGGTCTCGGGCCCGTGGACCCTCGGGGTCCGGGGGCCTCCGGGTGCGGGGTTCGCGGGGCTGGATCGGAACCGTACACCGAAATGGATGTCATTTTCATCTGGTGTAACGTGACCTCCGTCCTGCCCATTCCCGGACGCCAGGGAGCACCCATGTCCGCCCACTGCCGGCTCACCGGCCGCCGGCCCGGCTTCGGCAACGCGATCTCGCACTCGCACCGCCGCACCCCGCGCCGCTTCGACCCCAACATCCAGCGCAAGCGCTACTGGCTGCCCAGTGAGGGCCGGTACGTCCGGCTGGTGCTGAGCGCCAAGGGGATCAAGACCGTCGACACGATCGGCGTCGAGGCCGCCGTCGCCCGCATCCGCGCCCGAGGGGGGAAGGTCTGATGGCCAAGCAGAGCAAGATCGCCAAGAACGAGCAGCGGCGAGTGATCGTCGCCCGCTACGCCCAGCGCCGGGCCGAACTCAAGCGGCTCATCGCCCACCCCGGCACCGCCCCCGCCGAGCGCGCCGCCGCCCAGGCCGAACTCGCCCGCCAGCCCCGCGACGCGAGCCCCACCAGGGTCCGCAACCGCGATGCCGTCGACGGCCGGCCGCGCGGCTACCTGCGCGCCTTCGGCCTCTCCCGGGTCAACCTGCGCGTCCACGCCCACGCCGGACACCTGCCGGGCGTGCGCAAGGCGAGCTGGTGAGCGGCATGGACGGCACCAGGCTCCCGGTGGTGGTGGTCGCCGGGCTGCACCCGGACGAACGCCGGTCCGCCGTCGAGGAGTTGACGGCCGCCGCGGTGGACGCCGTGGTGCTGCGGCACGACCTGCGGGACGCCGCGCGCGGCCTGGTCCACCGCGAACTGCGGGACGCCGGCGGGGCGTTCGACACCGGCTCGGTCCCGCTGGTGAACGACTGCCCGTGCTGCGCCCTGCGCGAGGACCTGCTGCCCCGGCTGCTGGAACTCGCCGACGGCGGCCGGTACGGGCTCGCGGTGGTCGAACTCTGGGGCGGCAGCGACCCGCACCCCGCGGTCGAGGTGCTCGCCGGGGGCGAGGTGGACGGCCGCCCCCTGGCGGAGGCGATCGAACTCGCGGGCGTGGTCACCGCCGTCGACCCGGACCGGCTGGTCGGCGAACTCTCCGTGCCCGACGAGCTGGTGGAGCACGGGCAGCACACCGCCGCCCGGGACGAACGCACCCGCGCCGAGGCGCTCGCCCACCAGGTCGAGTACGCCACCACGCTCGCCGTGCCGCGCGCCACCGCGCACGCGCCGGGGCTCGCGCTGCTGCGCCAGCTCCACCCGACCGCCCGGGTGGTCCGGCTCGGCACCGGTGCGCTCGCCCGGGCCGCCCTCGGCGGCTTCGACGTGGCCGCCGCGCGCGACCGCGTCAACCCGGCGATCGCGCTGCTCCCCCAGGAGAGCGACGAGGCCGGGGTGAGCACCCTGGTCTGGGAGCGCCGCCGGCCGCTGCACCCGGAACGGCTGCACCGGGCCCTCGAACTGCTCGTCCCGGCCGCCCAGCGCAGCCGCGGCAGGTTCTGGCTCGCCAACCGGCCCGACCTGATGCTCGCCTGGGACGCGGCCGGGGCCAACCTCGCGGTCGAGGAGTGCGGGCCCTGGCTGATCGCCCTGCCCGACGCCGCCTGGGACCTCTACCCGCCGGCCCGCCGCGCCGCGGCCGCCCTCGACTGGCACCCCCTGCACGGGGACCGGGTGCAGCAGCTCACCTTCACCGCGGAGGGGTTGGACGTCGACGGCCTCACCGAACTGCTCGACTCCTGCCTGCTCACCGACACCGAACTCGCCGCCGGCGAACCCGGCTGGAAGGCCCTCCCGGACGGCTTCCGGGACCTCCTCGACCCCGTCCACCACTGACAGTGAGGATGTTCATGAGCGGTTCCCGGGCAGGTCTGACTCAACCTCTGACTGACCTCGGGTCCTCAACCGGATCTGTCGGCCTCG